>JAYTQX010000334.1:0-10811 GCA_043746455.1 Pseudomonadota bacterium | reverse complement strand
CCGGTGAACGCCGTGATGCTCGATGCCGCCATCCGCCGCACCGCTCTCCTGTACCGCGACAAGCCGACCTGGAAACGCTTGCAGCTAAATGGCATGCGTACCGATGTGTCGTGGGCGCACCCGGCGCAGCGTTACGCGGCGTTGTATCGAGAGCTGCTTGCGTCGAGAATTGGGTAACGCTTGCTCGTCAAGCCAGATATTCGCCACCTGTCGCATAGCAATGTGAATTCAGCTCCCGGCGTTTGCGGAGACGATGCGGTAACAGCTCTCCCAATGGGCGCACAACGCAAGCGTGAATAGCCGGATATAATTGCGCGAATCCGATGCGCGCGGACAGCGTAATGATCGACAGCAATTTCAGCGTGGAGCCAGCCGACTGGTCGAACCCGCGTCAGCGCGATGCCTGCCGCGCGGTGCGCGAGGAAGTGTTTGTTGTTGAGCAACGGGTGCCGCAAACCGAAGAATGGGATGAACTCGATGCAGCCTCGCAGCATGTGGTCGGGCGCGACCTTGACGGCCAGGCGATCGGCACCGGACGCCTGGCACCGCCGCAATCGGATTCGCCGCCACGCATCGGCCGCATGGCGGTACTCAAAGGCTGGCGTGGCCGTCACGTCGGCGAGGCGATCCTGCACGCGCTGATCGATCGTGCGCGCGCCCTTGGCTATACCAGCCTCGAAACGCATGCGCAGTCGCATGCACTACCGTTCTATGCGCGCTTCGGTTTCGCTGCATACGGCGAGGAATTCTTCGAGTGCGCGATCGCGCACCGGCACATGCGCCGCGAACTCGAGCCGCTGCGTGGGCCGGATCGCGCAACTATCGTGCGCGGTGTCGCAATCACATCGCGCGAACAGGCAGCGGTGGAAATGCTGGCACTGATTCAAGCCGCAAAGTGCGAACTGCGTCTGTATACGCGCAACCTCGATCCCGCATTGCTCGACAACGAGCCCGCACTCGCGGCGCTCAAACGTCTCGCACTGGCCGCGCGCGGCGGCGGTATTCGCATACTCGTGCGCGACCCGCAAGCCGTCCTGCAGCGCGGGCAGCGTCTGGTAGCACTCGCGCGCAGGCTGAGCAGCGGCATCGCCTTGCGCACGCCGTGCGCGGAAGATCGGGACTATGCCAGCGCTTTCTGCCTCAACGATGTCCACGGTTATCTGTTTCGGCCGTCGGCAGACCGTTACGAAGGCGATGCGGCGGCATGCGGGCCCGGGCGCCACGTGCAGTTGCAGGAGTACTTCGATCAGATCTGGGAACGTGCCGAGCCCTGCGAGGAAGCACGTCGGATCGATCTATGACACGCGCTTTGGCGCGGGCTCCGCTGACATGTGACAGAGTGTCACTCGCGGGCGCGTTCGGCGTATAATTCGCGGCCCGCGATCCGCTGCCCGTTTCGATAGGGCGATCGGTTGAATCGCACCTGTTTTTTTCCGGTCCGGTATGCCAGCGTGAGCGCCAACCTACTCCAGCAATTCGCCGAATCCTCGCAGCTTTCCGGCGGAAATGCTGCCTTTATCGAAGACTTGTACGAAAGCTATCTGCGCGATCCCGCATCGGTCGCCGCGGAGTGGAAAAAGTACTTCGACACGTTCAAGGGCCGCGAAGCGGGCGATGTGCCGCACAGCGATGCGATCATCCGTATCGAGCGCGCACAGAAGCTGAACGGCCACGCCACTCTAAACGGCAGCGCAGCGCTCGCGACCGGACCCGATCCGCAGGGCCAGAAGCAGGCCGCCGTTTCCAAACTCGTGACCGCGTATCGCTCGCGCGGCCACCTCGCCGCCAAACTCGATCCGTTGAATATGGAAGGAACCTATTCCGAGGCGGATCTGCGAGCGATCGGGCTGCTGCCGCGCCCGGGCGCTCCCGATCTCAATCCGGCCTTCCACGGGCTCGGTGCGGCCGATCTGGACACCGAGTTCGACACCGGCTTTCTCGGTGGCCCGCCGCGCCTGAAGCTGCGCGATCTGATCGAACGCCTGAAGAAGACCTACACCGGCGGCATCGGCGCGGAATTCATGCACATTCGCGACGTGGTCGAACGGCGCTGGGTGCACCAGCAGATCGAGAGCGCCGGCGGCAACTATGGACTTTCGCTCGAGGAAAAACGCGGCCTGCTCGACAAGCTAGTCCAGGCCGACGGTCTGGAACGCTATCTGCACACAAAATACGTCGGCCAGAAGCGCTTCTCGCTAGAAGGTGGCGACAGCCTGATTCCGCTGGTCAGCGAAATGCTCAATCGCGGCGCGAGCGACGGCCTGAAGGATCTGGTCATCGGCATGGCGCATCGCGGCCGTCTGAACGTACTGGTCAACATCCTCGGCAAGGCGCCGAACAAGCTGTTTGCGGAATTCGAACAGAAGTTCGATCACCCCGACGATCCGGCGCACTCGGGCGACGTGAAATACCACATGGGTTTTTCCGCCGACGTGAAGGCCGGCGACAAAACCGTACACGTGGTGCTCGCGTTCAATCCCTCGCATCTGGAAATCGTCAATCCCGTGGCCGCCGGTTCGGTACGCGCGCGGCAGACGCATCGGCACGACGTCGAACTCGAACAGGTGTTGCCGGTGCTGATCCATGGCGACGCCGCATTCGCCGGCCAGGGTGTGAACATGGAACTGTTCAACATGTCGCAGGCACGCGGCTTTGGTATCGGCGGCATCGTGCACATCGTGATCAACAACCAGGTCGGCTTCACGATTTCCAATCCGCACGATGCACGCTCGACGCTGTACTGCACCGACGTGGCCAAGATGGTCAATGCGCCTGTGCTCCATGTTAACGGCGACGATCCCGAAGCCGTGCTGTTCGTCGCGCGCCTGGCGTTCGACTATCGCGCCAGGTTCAAGCGCGACGTGGTTATCGATCTGGTCTGCTATCGCCGCCACGGCCACAACGAAGCGGACGAACCCGCCGCCACGCAACCCTTGATGTACCAGATCATCCGCGCGCGTCCGACCGCGCGCGAACTGTATGCAAAACAACTCGCCGCCGACGGCGTGATCGCCGACGGCGATGCGCAGAAATTGGTCGATGCCTACCGTGCCAAGCTCGAAGCCGGGCAGCCGATCGCGAATCTCGATCCGAATTTCAAGGACGCGTTCGCAGTCGACTGGACGCGCCATCTCGGCGCGCAGCTGAACCAGAGCGTGAACACCGGCGTCGCCAAAGACAAGCTCGCCGCCTTGAACGCGGTGATGCTTGCCAAGCCCGCCGATTTCACCCTGCATCCGCGCGTCGCGAAAATCTACGAGGACCGTGCAAAAATGGCCGCCAGCGCGCAGCCCATGGACTGGGGCTTCGCGGAAAACCTCGCCTACGCCACGATCATCGACGACGGCTACGATCTGCGCCTGGTCGGCCAGGACGCGGGCCGCGGCACCTTCTTCCATCGGCATGCGGTACTGCACGACCAGAACAGCGGCCGCGATGCCACGCCGCTGGCCAGCGTGCGCAAGGAAGCAACCGTTGCCGTGGTCGATTCGCTGCTCAGCGAAGAAGCGGTGATGGCATTCGAGTACGGCTACAGCACATCAGAACCGCGCACCCTGGTGCTCTGGGAAGGCCAGTTCGGCGACTTCGCCAACGGTGCGCAGGTCGTGATCGACCAGTTCATCTCTTCGGGCGAAGCCAAGTGGCAACGCTATTCGGGGCTCGTGTTGCTGCTGCCGCACGGTTACGAGGGGCAAGGACCGGAACACTCCTCGGCGCGCCTTGAGCGTTATCTGCAACTGTGCGCGCTGGACAACATGCAGGTCTGCGTGCCAACCACACCGGCGCAGATGTTCCATCTGTTGCGCCGGCAGATGGTGCGCGACGTGCGCAAGCCGCTGATCGTGCTGACGCCGAAGTCCCTGCTGCGCCACAAGCTGGCGGTTTCCACTCTGGATGAACTCGCCGGTGGCAGTTTCCAGTTGCTGATACCCGACACCACCGCGAAGAGCGCGAAGAAAGTGCGCCGCGTCGTGTTGTGTGCGGGCAAGGTCTACTACGACCTGATCGAGGAAGCGGCCAAGCGCAAGCTGACCGATGTCGCCATCCTGCGCGTGGAGCAGCTGTATCCGTTCCCGCGCCCGGAGGTCAAGGCCGAACTCGCCAAGTACTCATCTGTGCAGGAAGTGGTGTGGTGTCAGGAAGAGCCGCAGAACCAGGGTGCCTGGTATCAGATCAAGCATCATCTGGTGGACTGCATCGCCGACGAGCATTCGCTGCACTACGCCGGCCGCCTGCGCTCGCCGGCGCCGGCCTGCGGGCATCTCAACACGCACTTGGTTGAACAGGCCGCGTTGGTCGCCGATGCACTGGTCAACCCGCCCGGCGCCGATTTCGCCGCGGATTGACGAGCATGATCGCACCGATACGGATTCAGCAAGTATAACTTTCGATAAAGTATAAAAAGGAAATCTGATGACGCTCGAAGTCAAAGTTCCGGTTCTGCCCGAATCCGTCGCCGACGCCACCATCGCCAGCTGGCACAAGAAGGCCGGCGACGCGGTCAAGCGCGACGAGAATCTGGTCGATCTGGAAACCGACAAGGTCGTGCTCGAGGTACCCGCACCGGCCGACGGCGTGCTCAAGGAAATCAAGTTCGAAACCGGCGCGACGGTGACGAGCCAGCAGGTACTCGCGATACTCGAAGAAGGCGCGGCCGCTGCGGTTCCGGCCGCAGGGCCCGTCCAGATCACGGCAAGATCCACTCCCGCCACCCCGAGTCCCGAGTCCCGAGTCCCGAGTCCCGCAATTGACGACCTTTCTCCCGCGGGCCGCCGCGTGGCCACCGAAAACAAGATCGATCCTTCGCAAGTCGCCGGCACCGGCCGCAGCGGCCAGGTGACCAAGGAAGACCTCGTCAACTACATGAAAACCGACAAGGCCTCGCCTGCCCTCAGCCCTGCCGCGGCAGAGGCCGGCTCGCGCAGCGAAGAGCGCGTGCCGATGACGCGCATGCGCGCGAAGATCGCCGAACGCCTGATGCAATCGAAGAATTCGATCGCGATGCTGACCTCGTTCAACGAGATCAACTTGTCCAAGATCGCCGCGATGCGCAAGGAACTGGGCGAACAGTTCGAGAAGGCCAATGGCATCAAGCTCGGTTTCATGAGCTTCTTCGTCAAGGCCGCGGCCGAAGCCTTGAAGCGCCATCCCGTCGTCAACGCCTCTGTCGACGGCAACGACATCATCTATCACGGCTATCAGGATATCTCCGTCGCCGTTTCCACCGAAAAGGGCCTGGTCACGCCCGTGCTGCGCGATACGCAGAACATGGGTTTCGCCGATATCGAAAAAGCGATCGCCGCGTTTGCCAAGAAAGCGCGCGAAGGCGGCCTGACGCTCGAAGACCTGCAGGGCGGCACGTTCACCATCACCAACGGCGGCACGTTCGGTTCGCTGTTCTCCACGCCGATCGTCAACCCGCCGCAGAGTGCGATCCTCGGCATGCATGCGATCAAGGAACGCGCGATCGCCGAAAACGGCGCCGTCGTCGCCGCGCCGATGATGTATGTCGCGATCAGCTACGACCACCGCGTCATCGACGGCAAGGATGCCGTGCTGTTCCTGGTCGATATCAAGAACCAGCTTGAGAATCCGCAGCGGATGTTGCTGGGGCTGTAGGGAGAGCCGGGAGTCGGTAGTAGGAAGTGGGTAGTAGGGAGAGCGGCTCTTCCACTTTCCACTTACCACTTTCCACTCCCGCTTCCGACTTCCCACCGCTTCAGGCCTGAAAGGAAAACCATGTCAGATCAATTCGACGTCATCGTTATCGGCGCCGGTCCGGCCGGTTATCACGCTGCGATCCGTGCTGCGCAACTGGGCCTGAAAACCGCCTGCGTCGACAACTTCATCGGCAAGGACGGCAAGCTCGCGCTCGGCGGCACCTGCCTCAACGTCGGCTGCATCCCGTCTAAGGCGCTGCTCGATTCGTCCAAACAGTTTCATCTGCTGACGCATTCGTTCAAGGATCACGGCATCAGCGCCGCCAATCCCGCGATGGATGTCGCCACGATGGTCGGGCGCAAGGACAAGATCGTCAAACAGTTCACCGGCGGCGTCGCCCTGCTGTTCAAGGGCAACAAGGTCACCACTTACGGCGGCTACGCCACGTTGCAGCCCAATCACGTCGTCTCGGTCAAGGGTTTCGACAACAAGGTGATCGAACTCACGGCGCCCAATATCGTGCTCGCCGCAGGCTCGACGTCGATCGAGTTGCCGTTTGCGAAATTCGATGACAAATTGATTGTGGACAATGCCGGCGCGCTCGATCTGGATGCGGTGCCGAAGCGCCTGGGCGTGATCGGCGCGGGTGTGATCGGCCTCGAACTCGGCAGCGTCTGGCGCCGGCTCGGCGCCGAAGTCACGATCCTCGAAGCGCTGCCGGATTTCCTCGGCACCGCCGACAAGGACATCGCCAAGATCGCCGCGCGCGAATTCGCCAAGCAAGGCCTCGACATCAAGCTCGGCGCCAAGGTCAGCAAGGCCGAGATCAAAGGCAAGACGGTCGAACTCACCTATACCGATGCGAAGGGCGAGCAAAAACTCGTCGTCGACAAATTGCTGGTCGCGGTCGGCCGCCGCGCCGCAACTGCAGGCCTGCTTGCCGAGGGCACGGGCGTTCAACTCGACGAGCGCGGCCGTGTCGTGGTCGACGAACATTGCCATACCGGGGCCGAAGGCATCTGGGCGGTCGGCGACTGCGTGCGCGGCCCGATGCTCGCGCACAAGGGTTTCGAGGAAGGCATCGCCGTCGCCGAACTGATCGCCGGCAAGCCAGGGCACGTCAACTATGACACGATTCCGTGGGTGATCTACACCGAACCGGAAATCGCCTGGGTCGGCAAAACCGAAGCCGAACTCAAGGCTGCCGGAATTCCGTACAAGACTGGAAACTTCCCATTTGCGGCAATCGGCCGCGCCGTCGCGATGAACGAAACCGCGGGCCAGGTCAAAGTAATCGCGCATGCGGAAACCGACCGCATCCTCGGCGTGCATATGGTCGGTCCGGGCGTATCCGAACTGATTTCCGAAGCCGTCGTCGCGATGGAGTTCCACGGCTCGGCCGAAGACCTCGCGCGGATCGTCCACGCGCACCCAACGCTGAGCGAAGCCGTGCACGAAGCGGCGTTGTCGGTGGACAAACGCTCGATACACAAGATCAACTGAGGCCGGGGCGGCCTTATATTCTGCGGCCCTATGCTCGTCATTCCAGCGCAGGCTGGAATCCAGCTTTTTAATCGCGATGAAACAGCCCTGCGTCTACATCGTGGCGAGCGGATGGAACGGGACGCTTTATATCGGCGTTACATCCAATCTCATCAAGCGGATATGGGAGCACAAGAACGATGTCGTTGAGGGGTTTACGAAGAAGTATCGCGCGCACAATCTTGTCTGGTACGAACTTCACGAAAGCATGGAACTGGCGATTCAGCGCGAAAAAACGATCAAAGCTTGGAAGCGCGAGTGGAAAATCGAATTGATCGAACGATCAAATCCAAAATGGGATGATCTATATCCAGCCTTGCTGTAAGTTGTAATTATCAAAAGCTGGATTCCAGCGTTCGCTGGAATGACGAGATAAACATGAGCACAACCGCACCCTTCCAGGCCTTTCGCATCCACGCCGATCGCGACCACTATCGCGCCGGCGTCGAGGAGATGCGCATCGACGATCTGTCGCCCGGCGAGGTCGTGGTCAAGGTCGCCTACTCGTCGGTCAATTTCAAGGATGCGCTGGCCGGCACCGGCAAAGGCAAGATCCTGCGCAATTCGCCGCTCAATGGCGGCATTGATGCGGCAGGCTACGTGGTCGCGTCGAGCGACGCGGCCTTCAAGGAAGGCGATCAAGTGCTGGTGACCGGCTGCGGCCTGTCGGAAACGCGCGACGGCGGCTATGCGCAGTACGCGCGGCTGGAATCGAAATGGACGATTCCGCTGCCCTCCGGACTGACTTTGCGCGAGTCGATGGTGCTCGGCACGGCCGGCTTCACCGCCGCGCTGTCCTTGTATAGAATGCTGCAAAATGGACAAGTACCGTCGATGGGACCGATCGTCGTCACCGGCGCGACCGGCGGTGTAGGTTCGCTGGCGATCGATATCCTGACGCGCGCCGGGTTCGAGGCGCATGCCATCAGCGGCAAGCTGGAACACTTCGACGACCTGATCGCGCTCGGCGCCAGGCAGTGCATTTCGCGCAAGGATCTGTACTGGGGCCAGCGCCCGCTCGAAACCAGCCGCTGGGCCGGCGCGATCGACAATGTCGGCGGCGAGATGCTCGCGGGGCTGACGCGGGTTATTCACCCTTACGGCAATATCGCCAGTTGCGGTCTCGCCGCCGCGCCGGAACTGGCGACCACGGTGATGCCGTTTATCCTGCGCGGCCTGAGCGTGCTCGGTATCGCCTCGGCCGGCACCGCGCGCGACATCCGCGACGCCGTGTGGCAGCACCTGGCGAGCGACTGGAAGCCCGCGCATCTGGCGCGGATTGCGACGCTTGAAGTCGGCCTCAACGGGTTGTCCGAGGTGTTCGAGCGCATGCTCGCGGGCGGCTCGTTCGGGCGCACCGTGGTCCGCCTGTGAAACTGGTCGATTTGGACGGGTCCAGTTGGTAGCTTGGTCAACTGCGCATACAATGCGCGATCCCTGTTTTTCCCGCTGGCAAAGGTTTTCTCATGGCGCGCATTCTGATCGTTGACGATTCGCCGACCCAGTTGCTCAGCCTCAAACGCATCGTCGAAAAACTCGGTCATGGGGTGCTGACGGCCGCGGACGGCGCCGCCGGCGTGGAAATCGCCAAGCGCGAAATTCCCGATCTGATCCTGATGGACGTGGTCATGCCCAACCTCAACGGTTTCCAGGCCACGCGCACGATTGCCCGCGATGCGAAAACCAGCCATATCCCGGTGATCCTGGTCACCACCAAGGGGCAGGACACCGACAAGGTCTGGGGCATGCGCCAAGGCGCCAAAGCTTACGTCACCAAGCCGATCGACGAGAAGGCACTCGCGCAAACGATCAGGACCATTCTGCCGGCATCGTAGGACGCGCGATTACGCCGGCTCGGCGAACTCCTTCGCCATTTCCTCGTAGAGCTTGCGCTGCGCATCGGTACGCGCCGGCGGCGCGTGGATTTCCAGGGTGACGAACTGATCCCCCGGCTCCTTTCCGGGCATGCCGCGTCCACGCAGGCGCATGCGTTTGCCGGCATCGGAACCCGGCGGTATGCGCAGTTCGACATCGCCCGCGAGCGTCGGCACCGTCACCGTCGCACCAAGCGCCGCTTGCCACGGTGCGACGGCCAGGGTCAGCAACACGTTGCGTCCGTCCAATTGAAAACGCGGATCGCCGCGCACGCCAATCTCCAGCATCAGATCGCCCGCGGGCGCGCCCTGCATGCCCGGCGTACCCTGGCCGCCCAGACGAATCTGTTGACCGGGCAGAATGCCGGCCGGAATCTTCACTTCGAGCACGCGCTCACCGCCGTTGGCGTCGCGCAGAGTGATGCGTTCGCGGCCGCCGCTGAATGCGGTCGCCAGCGGAATCTCGACGCGCGCCTGCATGTCGCGCCCGCGCCGCGGCCCGAGACGCCCACGCGGTCCCGCGCGGTTGCCGAACAGCGATTCGAAGAAATCGCTGAAGCCGCCTTCGCCGAGATCGGAGAAATCGAAACCTTCGCCCTCGCCGAAATTCGGCGGCGGATGAAATTCTTGACCGGGCCGATAGCCCTGCGCGCGCAATTGATCGTAGGCGCGGCGCTTGGCCGGATCCTTGAGCGCCTCGTAGGCTTCGTTCGCCGCCTTGAATTTCTCCTCGGCGCCAGCCTCCTTGCTCACATCGGGATGGAATTTGCGTGCGCGCTTGCGATACGCGGATTTGATTTCCGCCTCGCTCGCCTCGGGCTTCACGCCAAGAATGCCGTAATAGTCTTTGAACTGCATAGTTGTTTCGCTGGTTCAGATTTGCTCGTCATTCCGGCGGCTCTCAACAGCGAAGCTGGTCAAGCCGGAATGACAGCCCATAACAAAACTACCCGCGGCCAGCATAGCCGACCACGGGTACAGATCAACAGGTGGAGTGAACTGAAGGCTTAGTGCGTCACTTCGATCTTGCGCGGCGCGGCTTGCGGCTTCTTCGGAATGGAGACTTCCAGCACGCCGTGCTTGCCGACCGCACTGATGCCTTCCGCATCGGCGCTGTCCGGCAGCGAGAAGGTACGCAGGAACGTACCCGAGCTGCGCTCGATACGCGTCAGCTTGCCGTTTTCTTCCGCGGTTTCGGACTTGCGCGCGCCCTTGATCGAGAGCACGCCCTTGTCCGTGCTGATTTCGATGTCCTTGGGCTCGACGCCGGGAATGTCGGCGAGAATCACGAAGCGCTGCTGTTCCTCGCGGATATCCACGCGCGGCGTCCACTCGCCGGCTTGCTCGCCGTCGGCGAAGAGACGGTTGAACACATGGCGGATGTCGTTCTCTCCGCGCTGCGGGCGCGCCCAGGAATGGTATTGCATGATGGTCATATCGGTTCCTCAATGGAGTTCGGGCCGGATCGCCCGCTGATCAGAAATATGTGGTGGCCGGTAAATTTTTCAAGGGAACGCCTTGCCGCGTATTAATCATTTACCGCTCTGTGATTGGCCGTATTTCGGTTTGGCCGTATGATCGGCATCCCCACCAGTGCAATTCCACAAGGCGAAACCCATGACGATCAAGGTTGGTGACACCATTCCCAATGTCACGTTGAACTATCTCAAGGACGGCGTGCAGGCGATCAACACCGACGAGATATTCAAGGGCAAGAAAGTCGTGCTGTTCTCC
>JAYTQX010000333.1:0-3840 GCA_043746455.1 Pseudomonadota bacterium | reverse complement strand
GGCGAAAACTACACCGAGTCCGCCAATGGCCTGATCGACGGCGGCGCGGACGCGATCATGGTCGAAACGATCTTCGACACACTCAATGCAAAGGCCGCCCTGTTTGCGCTGAGCGAGCTGTTTCACCGTCGCGGCGCACGTATGCCGATCATGATCTCCGGCACCATCACCGACCGCTCCGGCCGCACGCTGTCGGGTCAGACCGCCGAGGCGTTCTACTACTCCGTCGCGCACGCACGGCCGCTATCGGTAGGCTTCAACTGCGCGCTCGGCGCGGAAGATCTGCGTCCGCACGTGCAGACCATTTCCAACATCGCGCAGAGTTTTGTCAGCACGCATCCGAACGCCGGCCTGCCCAACGCCTTCGGCGAATACGATGAAACGCCCGAGCACATGGCCGGCGTGATCGGCTGCTTTGCCCGCGACGGGCTGCTGAACCTGGTCGGTGGCTGTTGCGGCACCACGCCGGCACACATCAAGGCGATCGCCGATGCCGTGCGCGACTGCGCGCCGCGCGCCATATCGTCCCTGACGCAGTCGGAGGCCGCGTAAACATGGCGCGCTACACCCGCCTTTCAGGACTGGAGCCGCTGGTCATCACGCCGGAGCTGCTGTTCGTCAACATCGGCGAGCGCACCAACGTCACCGGCTCGGCGCAGTTCAAGAAACTGATCAAGGAAGACCGCTACGACGAAGCCATCGACGTGGCTCGCCAGCAGGTCGAGACCGGCGCGCAGATCATCGACATCAACATGGACGAGGGCCTGATCGATTCCGAAGCGGCGATGACGCGCTTCGTCAACCTGATTTCTTCCGAGCCTGACATCGCGCGCGTGCCCTTCATGATCGACTCGTCCAAGTGGACGGTGATCGAAGCCGGCCTGCGCTGCCTGCAGGGCAAGGGCATCGTCAACTCCATCTCGATGAAGGAAGGCGAAGCGCAGTTTCTCGAACACGCGCGCAAGGTGCAGCAATACGGCGCCGCTACCGTGGTGATGGCTTTCGATGAGCAGGGTCAAGCCGACACCTGCGCACGCAAGGTCGAGATCTGTTCGCGCGCTTATGAACTGCTGACACGCGAGCTCGACTTCCCGCCGGAAGACATCATTTTCGATCCCAACATCTTCGCCATCGGCACCGGCATTGAAGAGCACAACAACTATGCGGTCGATTTCATCGAGGCTACGCGCGAGCTGAAAAAGCGTTTCCCCGATTGCCACATTTCCGGCGGCGTTTCGAATGTCTCTTTTTCGTTTCGCGGCAACGACACCGTGCGTGAAGCGATCCACTCGGTGTTTCTGTACCACGCCATCCAGGCCGGCATGGACATGGGCATCGTCAACGCCGGTTCGCTGGCGATCTACGACAACCTCGATGCCGAACTGCGCGAACGCGTCGAGGACGTGGTGCTCAACCGCCGCGACGATTCCACCGAACGCCTGCTGGACATTGCCGACAACTACCGCAAGAAAAAAGGCGCAGCCGTCGTCGAGATCGTCGCCTGGCGCGAGCTGCCCGTGCGCGAGCGGCTCAGCCATGCGCTGGTGCAGGGCATCGATCAATACGTCGTAGAGGACACCGAAGAAGCGCGCCAGCTTTCCTCGCGCCCGCTCGACGTGATCGAAGGTCCGCTGATGGACGGCATGAACGTGGTCGGCGATCTGTTCGGCGCCGGCAAGATGTTCCTGCCGCAGGTAGTGAAGTCGGCCCGCGTGATGAAAAAAGCCGTCGCCTACCTGCTGCCCTACATCGAAGAAGAAAAGCTTCGCACGGGCGACATGGGTAAGAACAACGGCAAGATCATCATGGCCACGGTCAAGGGTGACGTGCATGACATCGGCAAGAACATCGTCGCCGTGGTGCTCCGCTGCAACAACTTCGAGGTCATCGATCTGGGCGTGATGGTGCCGGCGCAGAAGATTCTCGAAGCGGCCATTGCCGAGAACGCCGATATCATCGGCTTGTCCGGATTGATCACGCCGTCGCTGGAAGAAATGAGCCAGGTCGCGCGCGAAATGCAGCGGCAGAACTTCCACATTCCGCTGATGATTGGCGGCGCGACCACCTCACGCGCGCACACCGCGCTGAAGATCGAGCCACACTACAAATTCCCCACCGTGTGGGTTAAAGACGCTTCGCGTGCCGTCGGTGTCGCGCAGTCGCTGGTCAGCAAGGATCTGGTCGAAGAGTTCATCGCCAAGATCCGGCTCGAGTACGCGGATGTGCGCGAGCGCCACAAGGACCGCGGCCCCGGCAAGCAGCTGGTGCCGCTGGTCAAGGCCCGCGCGCAACGCTTCACCTGCGACTGGCAGGCCTACGAACCACCCGTGCCGAAGACGCCGGGCATCACGGTGTTTGCGGATTACGATCTGGCCGAACTGCGTCGGTACATCGACTGGATGCCGTTCTTCAACGCGTGGGAGCTCGCCGGAAAATTCCCGGCCATCCTCGACGACGACGTGGTCGGCACGCAGGCACGCGAACTCTACGTCGATGCCAACCGCATGCTCGATCAGCTGATCGCCGAACGCTGGCTCACCGCCAAGGGCGTGATCGGGTTCTGGCCGGCGGCGAATACCGGTGACGACATCGACGTTTACGCCGTCGATGCCGCGCCCAAATCCAAACCCCTCGCCACGCTGTGTCATCTGCGCCAGCAGGTGGAAAAGCCGGCCGATCGGCCGGACTTCTGCCTCGCCGATTTCATCGCGCCGAAGGACAGCGGCGTCAAGGACTGGGTCGGCGGTTTCGCCGTCACCACCGGCATCGGCATCGAACCGCACGTCGCCCGCTTCGAGGCCGACCACGACGACTACTCGTCGATCATGCTCAAGGCGCTGGCCGATCGCCTGGCCGAGGCCTTCGCCGAGCGCCTGCACGAACGCGTGCGCAAGGAGTTCTGGGGTTACCAGCCGGATGAAATACTGGCCAATGACGATCTCATCGCCGAAAAATACCGCGGCATCCGCCCTGCGCCCGGTTATCCGGCCTGCCCCGAACATTCGGAAAAAGCCACGCTGTTCGAATTGCTCAATGCCACCGAACACACCTCGATCCAGTTGACCGAAAGCTTTGCGATGCATCCGACCGCCGCCGTTTCCGGCTGGTACTTTTCTCACCCGCAAAGCCAGTACTTTGTGGTCGGCAAGCTCAGCCGCGACCAGGTCGAGGACTATGCCAAGCGCAAGGGTTGGACGCGCGAGCTGGCCGAACGCTGGCTCGCGCCATACCTCGGCTACGAGGTCGAATAGTCAGAGCGGTCGAGTAGTCGCCGCGAAAGCGCCGCCGACTCAGACTTCGCTTTCGACCACACTCCGCCGCTTCACTTCACGCATGTGCACAACCAGGTTGTAGATCGAAACAAAGGCCGGAAAAAAGTTCGAGAGAATGCCGACCGAGTCGTTCTTGCCGACGATGAAGTAGCTCAGCAGTAACGCGCTGCCGATCACCGACAGCCACCAGAACGACAGCGGCATCACCACACGCTTCAGTTTGCGCGTGTAATACATCTGCACAAACCAGCGGCTGGTAAACATCAGCGAACCGATCAGGCCGACCAGTTTCCACGGTGTGATTTCGAAGCCGTGCAGCGCTGCCAGAATGTGGTTGAACTCGTGCTGCAGAAATTCCATCGGGGCCGCCTCGTCAGTCAAGCGCGGCAGTTTACCAACCATCGGCGTCGGCGGGACGTTCGGCGCCAGCCCAACGCGGCGGCCAATGTGCTGGCGTTATTACACAAAATATTGACCGGAAGCCCCGCGCCCCGTATATTTGCGCGCTCTCGGCGGGCGATTAGCTCAGCGGTAGAGCACTGCCTTCACACGGCAGGTGTCGCAAGTT
>JAYTQX010000332.1:0-7740 GCA_043746455.1 Pseudomonadota bacterium | reverse complement strand
TTGGTGCGCAGAATCGCAGTTCGCAGGCCGCGCACCTATTGGACTTAGGTACTAACCTGCCAAGATTCTATTTTGCCCGCAAAGGCCCTAGGATTCAGTGGGGATCAGTGGCTTTGGCATACCGATACTTGCGCGCGGCAACCATGGAGCCGCCAGCCCCATCTATCTCAACCGATTCCAAGCGGGGTGCAATGTGAGCTTCCTGATCTGTCTTGCCGCACTGGCGTTTCTGATGTTCGTGGCCTACCGCGGTTACAGCGTGATCCTGTTCGCGCCGGTTGCGGCCATGGCCGCGGTCCTGCTGACCGATCCGTCGGCCGTGGCGCCGATATTCAGCGGCCTGTTCATGGACAAGATGGTCGGCTTCGTCAAGAACTACTTTCCCGTGTTCCTGCTCGGCGCGGTGTTCGGCAAGGTCATCGAGCTGTCCGGATTCTCCAAATCGATCGTTTCCTCGGTGATCGGGCTGGTCGGCCGCGGGCGCGCGATCATTGCGATCGTTGTGGTCTGCGGCCTGCTCACCTACGGCGGAGTATCCCTGTTCGTGGTCGTGTTCGCCGTGTATCCGTTCGCGGTCGAGATGTTCAAGCAGAGCGACATCCCGAAGCGCCTGATTCCGGGCACGATCGCGCTCGGCGCGTTCACCTTCACCATGGATTCGCTGCCCGGCACGCCGCAGATCCAGAACATCATCCCGACCACGTTCTTCAAGACCGATGTCTATGCCGCACCGGGGCTCGGCATCATCGGCGGCCTGTTCATCTTCGTCTGCGGCATCACCTACCTCGAATGGCGCCGGCGCCAGGCGCTTGCTGCGGGCGAAGGCTATGGTACGGGCCATACCAACGAACCCGAACCCATTGCCAAGACCGCCCTGGTCAATCCCTGGATTGCGATCCTGCCGCTGGTCGCGGTCGGCGTGATCAATTACCTCTTCACCAACTTGATCAGGAGCAACTACGGCAAGACCTATGAGGTGGCGATGCCCGGGCTGGCCAAACCGCTCAGTATCGACGTCACCGCGGTCACCGCGATCTGGGCCGTGGAAGGCGCCTTGCTCGTCGGCATACTTCTGGTTTTCGCATTCGGCTTCAACCAGCTCAAGTCGAAATTCGCCGACGGCAGCAAGGCGGCGATCGCCGGCGCCCTGCTTGCATCGATGAACACCGCTTCCGAATACGGTTTCGGCGCAGTGATCGCCTCGCTGCCCGGCTTCATCGTGATTCGCGATGCCTTGAAGGCGATTCCGAACCCGCTGGTCAACGAGGCGATCTCGGTGACGACGCTCGCGGGCATCACAGGTTCGGCGTCCGGCGGCATGTCGATCGCGCTCGCCGCGATGGCCAACGATTTTCTCGCCGCGGCGAACGCGGCCGGCATTCCGCCCGAGGTGTTGCACCGCGTTGCCGCGATGGCGTCTGGTGGCATGGACACGCTGCCGCACAATGGCGCGGTGATCACCCTGCTCGCGGTGTGCGGGCTCACCCACCGCCAATCGTACAAGGATATTTTCGCCGTCACCTGCCTCAAGACGGTCGCGGTGTTCGTGGTGATCGCGGTCTACTACCTGACCGGAATCGTGTGACCGGTACAGAAGCTGGCTTCACCATGCGAGAGTGCCTGAAAGGCGGTCATCCCGGCAGGGATTGCCGGGATCCAGACTCAATGCAAGGCATCGAACAACGAGCCGCAGCTTCGGCCCTTGAGCCGTCGGCAACGATTCTTCAGAACTGGAAGCGAACACCGACCGTTGGATCGACGTTGGACGTGAACAAGAATCCGTTCGCAAGGCCGTTCTCGACCCTCGAGTACGCCGCGCCGGCGTAGACATCCAGACGCTTCGTCAGACGGTAGTCGAGGCGCACCGAAAAAACGTTCTCGTTGCCGCCGCAGTTCGAGGCGGCATTGGTCGAGCACCCGGTTGCGCCGCAGGCGTTCTGCTCGTAGTGATAGTAGGCGCCCGAAATGTCGAGATCCGGGGTGATCAGATACTTCAGGCCGATCCACGACACTTCGAGCACTTTGGCATGCGGAAACGCGGTGTTGTTGGTCACACTGATGTAGTAGCCGCCCAGACTAGAGAATCCGGCTGCGACTGGTAGCGATGGATTTTCGAATTTGATGTGCTCGTAGCCACCCGACACCTTGAACGGCCCTGTCGTATAGGCCGCGCTCAACGTGTAGGAGGTGTTGTCGGAGATCGTCGCCGACAACGAATCCTGCGGCAGCGTCTTTACCTGCGTGGCGTTCAACGACGCGAACGAAATCGAATCTTTCTTGTGTGCGTAAACGCCATCGATCGACAAACCCTGATAGTCGATGCCGACGTCGCCCTGCCACGCCTCACCCGGACTGCTGTCCGACTTGCCGAACTGATACAGGGCACCGGCATGGAACAGATCGTACTTGTAGAGATACTTCAGCGAATCGTCGAGTCGCGCGTTTTCGGTATTGCCACCGCCGCTGGCGGTGCCCGAATAGCCGATCAGCGAAAATGCGTAGGAGCTGTTCATCGGATCGAACTTGCCGATGTTGTCGAGCAGAAAGGTGCTGTTGCGCCCGACCGTCAGCGTGCCCAGCTGCTTCGAACTGAACCCGGCATAGGCGACGCCGTTGAACAGTTGCCCTGCGCGCGACGAATCCGAGCCGGATTTCTGGCTGGTCTGCGCAACGCCGTTGTTGTTGATCAATGATGCCGGGCCATCGGCAAGCTTGCCCGAGATCGGGTTGAAGCCGAGTTCGGCATTGAAGATGAAATCGAAATCGTCGTTGATGTTCTCCTTGCCGCGCAAGCCAAGCCGCGATTGGCTCAAACCGCCGTTCGTGATCGCGGTGATCGACTTGTTGCTCGCTTTCGAAATCAGGAACAACTCTCCCTGACCCCAGTCCTGGCTGACCGGCGCGCCGTGTTGCTCGTGCGACACGGCTACATCGACGACGCCATACAGCGTGATGCCGTTCCAGGTCAGATTCGGATCATCAGCGGCAAATGACGACAGTGAAACGCAGCCCAGCGCTACCGCGGTCACGATAGAACCCAGTGGCAGGTTTGCCCTGCTCCCACTGCAGAGAATGCTCTGAAGCGAGCGTGAAAACCTGATCATCTGTTGATTCCTCGAGCGGACTTGGCCGCAAGCATGATTGGATGTTTTCGATATAGTCAAGTGACTATATCGATAAGGCACTATAGCCGCTCCATTGCGAAATGTTGCACTGCACACAAAGCGTGATGGGCCCGGCAAACGAAATATTAATGTCCGCAGCACTAATCTCGTGTGAGTTTGCGGACTTAGGTCATGACCAGCGATGCACGTTCTGGCGCATGCCGCCAACGGCTCGTCGCATCGATGTAAGTTTTTTCACTCTATATCTGTCATATCCGCAACGCGAATGACTATGCGTGTTCCCGATGTGCCAGTTTGAGTGCGGTATAGCGGTGAAGGCTTTGGCCTCGGGGGAGGTGCTGTTTCCCACAGATGCTTTACGCCACTTCCATATGGCCGGATGAAACAATGCTGCCCTGTCGGCAACCCTATGCGGGGCTAAACCCCGCTTTTTCAACCACGGAGAAAATCTCATGTCGAACAAAATCGTCAAACCCCTCGC
Source organism: Pseudomonadota bacterium (assembly GCA_043746455.1). Taxonomy (GTDB): domain Bacteria; phylum Pseudomonadota; class Gammaproteobacteria; order Xanthomonadales; family Rhodanobacteraceae; genus Rudaea. The sequence goes on along the minus strand of JAYTQX010000332.1, from coordinate 4,134 downwards.
AATCGCCATCGGCACCGGCCTGATCGGCTCGCTCTCGCTCGCGCAGATCGCGTCGGCGAATCCGTCGTTCCATATCGCCAGCCTTACCTGCGGCTATGCGCTCGCCGTTGCCGGCGAAGGCAAGTGCGGCGAAGGCCGCTGCTCGGTCGCCAAGATGGCCAAGCCCGGCGAGACCGCCGTGACCAAGGAAGAAGCCATGGCGCACGGCTTCAGCGAAAACCAGTTCAAGGCTTGGGACAAGGACAACGACGGCAAGCTCGAAGCAAACGAGTTGGCCGCGATGCACGCCATCGTCGACGCACCGAAGAAAGGCAAGGAAGGTTCCTGCAGCAGTCACTAGGGTGCAGGAGCGTCCCGCCTTGAACGGCGCAGGGCTCGGCCTGCGGCGGGCCCTTCTGGGTCCGCTGCAGGATCCTCCGGATGCGGCGATCGATTTTTTCGAAGCCGCGCCGGAAAACTGGATCAATGTCGGCGGCAAATTCGGCAAGATCTTTCGTTCCTTCACCGAACGCTATCCATTCGTCTGTCACGGTTTGTCGCTTTCGCTCGGCGGTCCCGCCGCGCTCGACGAAACCCTGCTGCAGAAGATTCGTCGCCTGCTCGACGAGCATCAGATCCGCATCTACAGCGAGCATCTGTCGTACTGCTCGGACGATGCGCACCTATACGATCTGTTGCCGATTCCCTTCACCGAGGAAGCCGTCGACTGGGTCGCCGCACGCATCCGCCGCGCACAGGATATTCTCGGCCGGCGCATCGCCGTGGAGAACGTCTCCTACTATGCCGCGCCAGGTCAGCAGATGCGCGAGATCGACTTCACCAACGCGGTACTGGCCGCGGCGGACTGCGAGCTTCTGCTCGACGTGAACAACATCTACGTCAACAGCGTGAACCACCGCTACGACGCGAAAGCGTTCCTCGATGCGTTGCCGGCCGAACGCGTCGCCTATATCCATATCGCCGGCCACTACAACGAGGCGCCCGATCTGATCGTCGACAGCCACGCGGCCGCGGTGATCGATCCGGTGTGGGATCTGCTCGATCACGCGTATGCACGATGCGGGGTGCTGCCGACGCTGCTCGAACGCGATTTTCGTTTTCCGCCGTTGGGCGAACTGGTCGGCGAGCTCGATCGTGTCCGCGAGATTCAGGCGCGGCACGCCGTCAGGGAAGAAAAGCGTGCACGCCGAGCCTGAGTCCAGCGCGACGCACCGGCTGCAATACGAATTCACCGCGCATCTGCGCGACCCCGCGCATGCGCCCGCGCCGGCCGGCCTGGAAGACCGTCGCATGGGTATCTATCGCGATCTCGTGTTCGCGAATGTGGAAAGTTTTATTTCTTCCAACTTTCCGGTTATTCGCAGTTTATACAATGATGCGCAATGGGACGCGCTCGCCCGCGAATTCCTGCGCGAGCATCGCTGCCATACGCCGCTGTTTCCCGAATTCGGCCGCGAGTTTCTGCGCTATCTCGAAGCGCGTCAGCGGGAAGGGCGTGGCGACCCGCCGTTCCTCGTCGAACTGGCGCATTACGAATGGGCGGAACTGGCGCTGTCGCTGGACGAATCCGAGATCGCCGCCATCGCCCACGATCCGCACGGCGATCCGCTGACCGGCGTACCGATCATGTCGCCGCTGGCCTGCGTGCTCGCCTATCGCTTTCCGGTGCATACGATCGGACCGGAATTCCGCCCCGATCAACCCGGCACGGATCCCACCGTGCTGTTGCTGGTGCGCGGCCGCGACGATCAGGTGCGTTTCCACGAGATCAATGCGCTGAGCGCGATGCTGATCGAACGCCTGCAGGCCAATACCGATTGCAGCGGAGCGCAATGCCTGGACGACGTGCTCGCCCAGTTCGACGTGGGCGGCGCGCACGGTCCGCGCGCAGCCGGCGTTGCGATGCTGATTGACTTGAAAGCGCGCGAGGCGATACTTGGCACACGCGTGTAGCGAGTTGCCATGTCCACACCCGAGCCAGAGCCTTCCGCACCTGTCGATTCGCTGCGCACAAGTCTGCGCCGTAACGCCGTCGCCCTGATCAGTCTTGCGGTCGCGCTGTTCAGCACCAGCTACAACACCTGGCGCAACCAGGCCACGGAAGCGCATCGCAATGTGCGCGAGGCCTCGTTCCGGCTGATCGAGGAAGCCGGTGGACTGGCGCAAGTGATGCAGCACCGCTACTACGGCGGCGATCACAGCCAGATGAACTGGATCGAGGGCTGGGGCAAGGCCACCTTGATTCGCGATATGGCGCCGCTCGTCTCGCCGGCCGTGCAGAAGCGCGCCGACACCGTGTTCGCGACCTGGAAAGAGTGCGCGGGCGACCTCGAAACCGGTCAGGGCGATTCCGCGCAGCGCATCGAGAAAACCCTCGACGATTTGAATGGCGAGATCAGAAACGAGTTGCTCGCGCTGCATTGAACAGTCGCACATCGACGTTGTGAGCGGCGACGACGGCAGTTATGCTCAACACATGTCCGCACCCGCACTCAGCAACGCACACTCGATCAAATACGCCGAACGTTTCCGCGGGTTTCTACCGGTCGTCGTCGACGTCGAAACCGGTGGCTTCGACAACGAACGCGACGCGCTGCTGGAAATCGCCGCGGTGATCGTGCGCATGGACGAAGCGGGTCTAGTGCATCCCGATCCGGTTGTGTCCACGCACGTCGTACCGTTTCCCGGCGCGAATATCGATCCACGGTCTCTCGAAATCACCGGCATCGATCCGACCCATCCTTTTCGCGGCGCCGTCGAAGAGCGCGAAGCGCTCGAGCTGATCTTCAAACCGATCCGCAAGGCGCTGCGCGACGCCGAATGCCAGCGCGCCGTGCTGGTCGGTCACAACGCCTCGTTCGATCTGGGCTTCCTCAATGCCGCGATCCGCCGCACCGGGTACAAACGCAGCCCGTTTCATCTGTTCAGTTGTTTCGACACCGCAACGCTTGGCGGCCTCGCCTACGGCCAGACGGTGTTGAGCCGGGCGGTGCAGGCGGCCGGTTTCGACTGGAACGAGAGTGAGGCGCACTCGGCGGTGTACGACGCCGAGCGCACGGCCCTGCTGTTCTGCGACATCGTCAATCGCTGGAAGACGATGAGCGACGCCTGGCAGGCGCAGACCGGCGCGGCGGCATAGCGCCTGCCCACCACACATGTGGTAGGACGTCGAGGACTGATTTCGCTGCCTCGACGTCAGACAGTAACTGAACCGTTCGTCCTGAGGTATCGAAGGGCGAATCACGTTATCGATTACCATTCATGGTTCGATACGCGAAGCGTACCCTGGCCTGAGCTTGTCGAAGGCTCACCACGAACGGTTTGAAAGGCCTTGGGTTCAATTCGTGGCAGACCCGTTTTATCTTTTTTGAACGCCGCATCGAATAAGATTGCAGCATGCCCATCTACGAATACGCCGCCGTCGCCGCGGGTTGCGCCTATTGCACAGCGCATTTCGATCTGCGCCAGAAACTCGACGAAGCGGAATTGACCGCCTGCCCGCAATGCGGCGCGCCGGTGCAACGCGTGCTCAGCGCAGCCGGTGTCGCGATCGGCAATGCGCACGTGCTCAAGGAAAGCAACGTCGAGAAGAAAGGCTTCACCCAGTACCGCCGCGCCGGTGACGGCGTGTACGAGAAAACTGCGGGCAAGGGACCGAAGTTCATCAGCGGCGATTGACCAAGCAAAAGCAACTATCAGCCGTCGTTCCGGCAGGGATTGCCGGAACCCAGACTGCAAGGATGCCGCCGCGCAGATACTGTTCTGTGGGAAGTACCTTCCCTGGCTCTGGATTCCGGCAATCCCTGCCGGAATGACGAGCGAGGAATTGCGTAATTCCTTCAGTTATTGCATACCAACGCCGGAGTTTGGAATGCGTCATCCTGCACTTCTTTCGCTCGCCTGCGCGGCCTTGATCGCCGCCTGTGGGCTCATCGGACCGGCAGCTGCAGCGGACTTAACGGCCGCGCTCAATTATCCCGTCGCAAAAAAAGGAGCGCAGGTCGACGACTACCACGGCACCCAGGTCGCCGATCCCTATCGCTGGATGGAGACGCTCGATGCGGCGGATACGCACGCATGGATCGAGGCCGAGAACAAGCTTTCGTCAGCGTATCTCGCGCAGATTCCCGGTCG
>JAYTQX010000331.1:0-2496 GCA_043746455.1 Pseudomonadota bacterium | reverse complement strand
CGCGAGTCGAAATAAGCTCGCGCGTTATCGTTCTTGCCCAGTTCGCGTTGGTAGAACTTCGCCGCCGCGTCGAGCACGGTATACAAATCCGTCGAGTCTTCCGTCGGCGCGCGCTTGCCGCCCCCTTCGTAGGGCACCTTGAGGCCGGCACGCGCGGCGAGATCCTCGACCGCGTCGACAAATTCCATGCGGTCGTAGTCCATGAGGAACTTGATCGCGCTGCCGTGCGCGCCGCAGCCGAAGCAGTGGTAGAACTGCTTGGCCGGGCTCACGGTGAACGACGGCGAGCGCTCGTCATGGAACGGGCAGCGCGCCGACAAGTCGCGCCCGGCCTTGCGCAAGGGCACGCGTTGCTCGATCACATCGACGATATCGATGCGCGCAAGCAGTTCGTCGATGAATTGGTCGGGGATGCGGCCGGACATGGCCGCTAGTTTACGCGGCTGCTATTGGCGAAAGTCGGGAATCGCGATGTGCCGCTGCTCAGCCGAGCGCCGCAAGCTTGCCTTTGACCAATTCCGACAGCTTGCCCATATCGGTGCGTCCGGCAACCTTGGCTTTGACCAGGCCCATCACCTTGCCCATGTCTTTCGCACTTGTCGCGCCCGATTCGCCGATCGCGGCGGTTATCGCGGCATCGACTTCTGCGGCGGAAAGCTGTGCTGGCATGTAGCCTTGAATCACGCCGATCTCGAACTTCTCCTTGTCGGCCAGATCGGTGCGCCCGGCGGCTTCGAACTGGGAGACCGAATCGCGACGCTGCTTGAGCATCTTTTCCATCACGCTTAGGACCTGTGCATCGTCGAGCAGGATGCGTTCGTCGACCTCGCGTTGCTTGATCGCCGCGTTCACCAAGCGGATCGTGCCTAAGCGTTCCTTGTCGCCGCCCTTCATGGCGGTCTTCATGTCTTCTACAAGTTGGGTTTTCAGGGTCATGGCAGCTCGTTTTTTGAGAAGTGCGGCCAAGGATGGTCGCTTCGTGATCTTCGCGTTCAAGGATGAACGCACCAACAAATCAAAATACAAACGGCCGGTACGCTCGCGCGTGACCGGCCGTCTTTTTCAGAAAAGTCCGGCCAAGGAAGGCCGGTCTTCTCGCGGATGAATCCGCTTAAAGCTTTCTCCAGCGATCAATACAAGCGACGACGCTTGGTCACATCGCGCGACACACGGCGCAGATGGCGCTTCACCGCCGCGGCGGCCTTGCGCTTGCGCTCCTGGGTCGGCTTTTCGTAGAACTCGCGCTTGCGCGTTTCAGCCAGTACGCCGGCCTTCTCGCAGGTGCGCTTGAAACGACGCAGAGCGAACTCGAAAGGCTCGTTCTCGCGAACTTTGACGTTGGGCATGCTGACTCCGAATCCACTATGATGACCCGTTCTAAGACGGGTGAGCCGCGCATTTTACCGTGACAAACCAGCAAATTGCAAACCAGAAGGCCATGCCCGTGCTCGGCGTGGAAACCTCGTGCGACGAGACCGGCGTGGCGGTGTTCGACCCCGCGCGCGGCCTTCTGGCGCACACGCTCTACAGCCAGATCCGCATGCATGCGGACTACGGCGGCGTGGTACCCGAGCTCGCCAGCCGCGACCACGTGCGCAAGCTGCTGCCGCTGATTCGCGAAACCCTGACCCAGGCTGGCATGACCACGCGCGATCTGGGCGGCGTGGCTTATACCGCCGGGCCCGGGCTGGTCGGCGCGTTGCTGGTCGGTGCCTCCTGCGCGCGTGCGCTGGCCTGGGCGCTCGAACTGCCCGCGATCGGCGTGCACCACATGGAAGGGCATCTGTTGGCGCCGCTGCTCGAGCCCGACCCGCCGCAACCGCCATTTATCGCCCTGCTGGTGTCCGGCGGTCATTCGATGCTGATCGAAGTTACCGGCATCGGCCGCTACCGCCTGCTCGGCGATACGCTCGACGACGCGGCCGGCGAAGCCTTCGACAAGACCGCCAAAATGATGGGGCTGGATTATCCCGGCGGACCGGCCTTGGCAAAGCTGGCCGAAACCGGCACGCCGGGGCGATTCAAGTTTTCCCGGCCGATGACCGATCGCCCCGGGCTGGATTTCAGTTTCTCCGGATTGAAGACCCAGGTCCTGCTCGCCTATCAGGCGCACAAGCACGAAGTGAACGCCAAGGCCGATATCGCGCGCGGTTTCGAGGAGGCGATCGTCGATACCTTGGTGATCAAATGCCGGCGCGCCCTGCAAGCCAGCGACGCACGACGTCTGGTGATCGCCGGCGGCGTCGGCGCCAATCGCCGCCTGCGCGCACAACTCGCCGCGGCGGCCGAGCGCGAGGGCTTTCGCGTCTATTTCCCGCGCCCGGAGTTCTGCACCGACAACGGCGCGATGATCGCGCTCGCCGGGGCGCTGCGCCTGCAGGCAGGATTGCACGACGACACCGCGATCAAGGTCGCGCCGCGCTGGGACTTGGAATCGCTGGCCCCCGTGGAGGCGGCTTGAATGGACACTGTTTTCATCGAAGACTTACGCATCGA
>JAYTQX010000330.1:0-2084 GCA_043746455.1 Pseudomonadota bacterium | reverse complement strand
GGCCGGCTCGCCGCCGACGTGCTCGAGATGATCGCACCGCACGTGAAGCCGGGTGTCAGCACCGAGGAACTCGATGCCCTGTGCCACGACTATATCGTCAATGTACAGCAGGCGGTGCCGGCGAATGTCGGCTACAAGGGCTTTCCGAAGACCATCTGCACCTCGGTCAATCATGTGATCTGCCACGGCATCCCGAGTCCGGGCAAGGTCTTGAAGGATGGCGATATCGTCAATATCGACGTTACCGTGATCAAGGACGGCTGGCACGGCGACACCAGCCGCATGTATTACGCCGGTAAGCCCGATGTGCGCGCGCAGCGCCTGTGCACGGTCACGTTCGAGGCGATGATGCTGGGCATCGGCGTGGTCCGTCCAGGTGCGACGCTCGGCGATATCGGCAACGCGATCCAGAAGCATGTCGAAGGCAATGGGTTTTCCGTGGTGCGCGAATACTGCGGCCACGGCATCGGCCAGATCTATCACGAGGACCCGCAGGTACTGCACTACGGCCACCGCGGCCAGGGTCTGCGCCTGGAAAAGGGCATGACCTTCACGGTCGAGCCGATGGTCAACGCCGGCAAGCCGCAGACGCGCCTGCTGCCCGACGGCTGGACCGTGGTCACGCGCGATCATTCCCTGTCGGCGCAGTGGGAACACACGGTGACGGTAACCGACGACGGCGTCGAAATCCTGACGCCCTGGCCGCAAGCGGCATAAGTATACGAGTATACGCGATGCGCGCCGTCACCGCCCACCCCGAACCCGCCTTGCTGCGCATGCCGCGATTGCCGCGCAGCGTGCCGCGTTCGGGCGTATCCGAACAGGCGCGCCTGTCGCTGCGTCAGTTGCTCGGCGATATCGGCCGTCAGCTCGCGGATGCGTTCAAGACCGGCATGAGCGCTGACCAGCTCGTGCTTGCGCGCGCGCAGGCGGTCGAGCGCATCGTCGCGCACGTGTGGATCGCCTGTGTTGGCGAGAGGGAGAAAAAAGCCCTGTTCGCGGTCGGTGGCTTCGGCCGCGGCGAGCTGTTTCCGTACTCCGACGTCGATCTGCTGGTGCTGGTGGAGGCGCCCGCCAAAGGAGATAGCGGGCGCGCGCTTGAATTGTTTTTCTCCTGCCTCTGGGACATCGGACTCAAACCGGGCCACGCGGTGCGCACGCTCGACGAATGTCGCGAGCTGGCCGCGGGCGACGCCACGATTTACACGAGCCTGCTCGATGCGCGCCTGATTCACGGCACGCCCGCGCTGGCGCAGGCGTTCGCGCAGTTGATGGACGATGCGCAGCTGTGGCCGCGCGAGCACTATTTCATCGCCAAGCGCAACGAGGAAGAGCAGCGCCACGCGCGTTTCAACGATACCGCGTACAACCTCGAACCGAATCTCAAGGACGGCCCGGGCGGCCTGCGCGCGCTGCAATTGATCCTGTGGCTCGGCCGGCGCGTATTCGCCGCGCCGACGTTCGACGCGCTGGTGCGCGACGGCATGATTTCCGCGGCCGAAGCCGCGCGTGCCGAGGAGGCGCGCGCGACGCTGTGGCGCATCCGTTACGCACTGCACCTGATCGCCGACCGGCCCGAAGAACGCCTGCTGTTCGACTATCAGCGCGAACTCGCCGTGCGCCTGGGCTACAGCGACGAGCATGCGCAGAATCTCGGTGTCGAACAGTTCATGCAAGGCTATTACCGCGCGGCGATCGCGATCCAGCGGCTCAACGATCAGTTCGTGCAGCGCTGCGAAGAGGTGCTCGATCCGGACACCGACGCGCAAACACTGCGCCTGAACCTTGATTTCGTCAGCGTCGGCGGGCGTCTGGATTGCGATCCGCCCGATCTGTTTCTGCGCCGCCCGGCAGCGTTGATCGACCTGTTCCGCATCTGGATCGAGCATCCCGAGATCAAGGGCTTGCGCGCCGATCTTTCGCGCCGCATCAACGAAGCGTTGACGCGCATCGGCCCCGATCTGGCCTGGGACGCCGACGTCAATGCCGCGTTCGCACGCCTGCTGCGCAAGGGCGCGGCCGCGGTCGACGCTCTGGTGCGCATGAACCGCTACGGCGTGCTCGCGCAGTATCTGCCCGCGTTC
>JAYTQX010000329.1:0-5352 GCA_043746455.1 Pseudomonadota bacterium | reverse complement strand
CGCGTCATCGCGACCACGCCGAATCGCGCAAGCCTCTACCGCACCGACCTGTTCATCGCCGCGATGGCACGCAAGACGCTATGGCTGACCGATGCGTATTTCGTCGGTTCCGCACCCTACGTGCAGGCGCTGTGCGCGGCCGCACGCGACGGCGTCGACGTGCGTCTGCTGGTGCCGGGCACGAGCAATCTGAAACTGGTCGCGCGCCTGTCGCATGCCGGCTATCGGCCGCTGCTCGAAGCCGGGGTAAAAGTATACGAATGGAACGGTACGATGCTGCACGCGAAGACCGCGGTCGCGGACGCACGCTGGGCACGCGTCGGCTCGAGCAATCTGAATGTCGCCAGCTGGCTGACCAATTGCGAGATCGACGTCGCCATCGAAGACGCCGCATTCGCGCAACGCATGGCGGCTCAATACGAAACCGATTTGCTCAATGCGACCGAGATCATTCTCGCCGAACGCTACCGGGTCGCACGCAGCAAACCCGCTGCGCGCCGCACACGGCGAGGCAGCGGCAGTTCGAGTCGCGCGGCGGCAGGTGCCTTGCGCCTGGTCAACACGGTTGGCGCCGTTCTCGGCAATCGCCGCGTACTCGGCAGCGCGGACGCAGGCTTGCTGCCACCCGCAGCCCTGGCACTGGTCGTGTTGGCGGCCTTTGCGGCGATCTGGCCACGGATCATTGCCTGGCCGCTTGCGGCGCTCGCGCTCTGGGTCGGCACAAGCCTGCTGCTGCGCTACCGGCGGCTGCGCCGCGAGCGCGCCGCGCTTGGCGCAAAACCGCGCGCGGAGTAGTCTCGCCGTTCGAGGCCGCACAACATCTCATGTCCGAATCCATCGCCGCCGATCCTGCGGAACGTGAAATTTTTTCTCCGAGCATGCTCGTGCGCCTCGCGCGCGATCTGCTCGAGGATACGTTTCCGCTGATCTGGGTCGAGGGCGAAATCTCCAATTTTTCGCGGCCGGCCTCCGGACATCTGTATTTCAGTCTGAAGGATGCGCAGGCGCAGGTGCGTTGCGCGATGTTCAAGACGCGCAGCGCGTATCTGCGCTTCAAACCCGCCGACGGCCAGCGCGTGCTGGCGCGCTCACGCGTGAGCTTGTACGAGGCTCGCGGCGAGTTTCAGCTGATCGTCGAACATCTCGAAGAGGCCGGCGAAGGCGCATTGCTGCGCGCGTTCGAGCAACTCAAGGCCAAGCTCGCCGCAGAGGGACTGTTCGATGCCGCCGACAAGCGGCCGATTCCGAAACTTCCGCGGCGCATCGGCGTGATCACCTCGCCCACCGGCGCCGCGATCCGCGATGTGCTGAGTGTGATCGCGCGGCGTTTCCCGCTGGTCGAAGTCGAGATCCTGCCCGTGCCTGTGCAGGGCAAGGAAGCGCCGCCGGCGATCGTTGCCATGTTGAACGCCGTGTCGAAAGCAAACCGCCACGACGTGATATTGCTCACGCGCGGAGGCGGCTCGCTCGAAGACCTGTGGGCGTTCAACGACGAGGCCGTCGCGCGCGCGATTCGCGCCAGCGCAATTCCCGTGGTCAGCGCCGTCGGCCACGAAGTCGACCTCACGATCGCCGACTTCGCTGCCGATCTGCGCGCGCCGACGCCGTCGGCCGCCGCCGAATTGCTCGTGCCGGATGCGAGCGAAACCCTGCGCCGCCTGCGGCGCGAACGCGCGCAACTGGAACAACTTCTGCGCCGGCGTCTGCAAAACGCAGCGCAACGTGTCGATCAGGCGTACACGCGGCTGCGCGCGCAACATCCGCGCAGTCGTCTGCGCCTCGGTGGCGAGCGTCTTGCCCAACTGCATGCGCGCCTGCAATCGCAGCATCCGCGGATTCGCCTGGGGCAGAGCCGCGAACAACTTCAGGCGCTGCGACGTCGACTGCACGCAACGACCGTGCGTCATCTGCAATCCAGCACACTGCGCCTGAGCGAACTGGCGCGCACGCTCAACGCGGTCAGTCCGCTCGCCACCCTGCAGCGCGGCTACGCGATCGTGCTCGAACGCGGTGGTGGCTATGTCGTCCGTACAGCCGAGCAAGCGCGCACGGTCGAGCGCTTCGATGTGAGTTTTGTCGATGGCAGCGTGCCGCTGCGCCGAGACGACTGAGTGAACGGCCCGTTGCTGACTTTTAGCCAGGGCATGCGTCCGTAGCAATTGACGCGGTCGCGTCACCGCGCCGACAATCGACCATCGTTGCGCGGGAGATCGTCATGAAGGCCTCGGAGCTGTTCGTGAAAGCCCTGGAAGCCGAGAACGTGCAATACGTGTTCGGCATTCCCGGCGAGGAAAACCTCGATCTGCTCGAATCGCTGCGCAATTCGTCGATCAAGCTGGTGCTCACACGCCACGAACAGGCTGCCGGCTTCATGGCCGCGACCTACGGCCGGCTGACCGGCAAGACCGGCGTTTGCCTGTCCACGCTCGGCCCCGGCGCGACCAACTTCGTCACCGCCGCGGCTTACGCGCAGCTCGGCGGCATGCCGATGCTGATGATCACCGGGCAGAAGCCGGTCAAGGCGTCCAAGCAGGGACATTTCCAGATCGTCGACATCGTCGACATGATGAAGCCGCTGACCAAATTCACGCGCCAGATCGTCGCCGCCGACAACATCCCCGCGCGCGTGCGCGAGGCATTCCGTCGTGCCGTCGAGGAACGACCCGGTGCGACCCACCTGGAACTGCCCGAAGACATCGCACGCGACGATACCGATGCGATCCTGATTCCGGAGAGCTACCATCGCCGCCCGATCGCCGACGGCAAGGCGATCCTGCACGCGGCCGAAGCGATCCTCGCGGCCAAGCGCCCGCTGCTGATGATCGGCGCAGCCGCGAACCGCAAGACCAGCAGCCGCATGCTGCGCGACTTCGTCGACCGCACCGGCATTCCGTTTTTCACCACGCAGATGGGCAAGGGCGTCATCGACGAGACGCACCCGCTGTGGCTCGGCAACGCCACGCTGTCCGACGGCGATTTCGTGCATCGCGCGATCGAACAGGCCGACTGCATCATCAATGTCGGCCACGACGTCATCGAAAAGCCGCCGTTCTTCATGCGCCGCGGCCGGCGCACCGTCATTCACGTGAACTATCTCGGCGCCGAAGTCGACACTGTCTACTTCCCGCAGATCGAAGTCGTCGGCGACATCGGCAACACGATCTGGCGCCTGTGCCAGGCGGTGGACAAGCAGACGCATTGGGATTTCAGCTATTTCGACACCGTGCGCAAGCATCTCGACGCGCACCTGGCGATCGGCGCCGACGATGCGCGCTGGCCGATCTATCCGCAGCGCCTCGTCGCCGACGTGCGCGCGGTCATGCCGAGCGACGGTATCCTTTGCCTCGACAACGGCATGTACAAGATCTGGTTCGCACGCAACTACCGCTGCCGCCAGCCCAACACCCTGCTGCTCGATAACGCACTGGCGACGATGGGCGCCGGCCTGCCCTCGGCGATCGCGGCGAAGATCGTGCATCCGGAGCGCAAGGTCGTCGCTGTGGCTGGAGACGGCGGCTTCATGATGAACTCCCAGGAACTCGAAACCGCGGTGCGCCTCAAACTCGATCTCACCGTGCTGCTGCTGCGCGACAACGCCTACGGCATGATCAAGTGGAAACAGGCGCACATGCACTTCGCCAACTTCGGCATGGACATGGGCAACCCCGACTTCGTCGCCTACGCGCAAAGCTACGGCGCGCAGGGTCACCGACCAAACTCTGCGGACGAATTCGCGCCGACCTTGCAGCACTGCCTCGACACGCCCGGCGTGCACCTGATCGATGTGCCGATCGATTATTCCGACAACGACCGGATTTTGAATCGGGAGATACGGGAGCTTAGCTCGAAGATTTGATTTCAGCACGTGCTGAAATTTGACTCCCTCGAATTTTTACGAGTTACTGATACTTTGAGGTCGGTGTCTTCGACCACAAGATTCTCATACAGCGCATTCGCGTACGACTTCAGGCAATGGAAGTTCATAATGAAATTTCCCCGGCGCGGAACCGGTCCTTGACGAACGTCAGGTTAGGGTCGAGACTGACTAATGTCTGGACTCTGCCGCCAATCGGCCCAAAGCCGCCTTGTGCCGCTCTGGATTTGGTTCCAACAGAGCTGGCGCGCTCACTCAACCGCCTGCGCACCACCGCCTGAATGAACCCACTATGGCGTCGGCGACGTCGTGCTGTAATTCTTGTCGACAGTTCTTGCACTCGACAAAGTCATTGGCTTGGTTCTGACCGTTCCTATTTCCAATATATGCCGGCGAATCAACGGCTTCAAACAGCAATCCGTGGTGGCATCGCGTTTGCTCTAACTCGTCGTCGCTTTCAGGGTCAGTATCCGGCGCCGGCGCTGTTTTGCTGCCCCGTGCGCGATCGCTTCGGCGGACGGTTCGCTATCGGCTACGTCATTGCGTATGACCTGGGACGGACGTACCTGATCGGTCAGCACCGACCTACGTTGCGCAAATCTCTACAAGCAACGAGGCATCTAGTGAGATGGTTTAGTGTCCTGTTTGATCGCAACACCTACAGTGAGCTGCGGCGGCGGGTCATCCGGGGTCTCTTGCGTCGTTTTTTTCGTACGACTGAAGCCAGTTTGCTATGTACCGATGAATTGCAAACGGCGGGAATTCGCCGAATCCTTGTGTGCAGACCGAATCATCGACTTGGGAACCTGGTGTTGCTCACGCCCCTGATCGCTGATTTGGAGCGCGTGTTCCCGGACGCAAAGGTCGACATCGTTCTTGCCGGCGATATGGGACCGGAGCTATTTCAATCGTTCGACAATGTCGAGCACATTTACGGTCTGTCCCGCCGGATGGTCAGACATCCGATCTCGATCATGCGCACGGCACTGCGGATTCGAAAAGCTCGGTATGATTTGGCCATAGACCCTTGCGAGGCATCGCAATCAAACCGCTTCCTCCTAGCTGTGGCGAAGGCTACCCGTGCGATCGGCATGCCTGCTGATTGCACCGCCGATTCGACATGGGCAATAGCTGCACGCCGGGCACCGGTTCATATCGCGCAGTTGCCGGTTTTTCTGCTGCGTAACGCGTTGTCGCGGCAGCAGTCTGAATCCGCTGACGACTATTCCCCCCTGGATTTGCGGTTGACAACGACAGAACGTGGGAGGGCTCGACAAGCGCTGAACTCGCGGACGTCCGCAGAAGGCAGACCGAATGCAAAAGTCGTCGTTGGCATCTTTGCGGATGCCACCGGTGCCAAGCGCTACGACGAAACCTGGTGGTTGCGCTTCACCCGGGAAATCCTGACGCGACATGCCGACTACGAAATCGTCGAGATAGTGCCGCCGAATGGTCGCTCCCGCCTTGCGTCCAATTTT
>JAYTQX010000328.1:0-3613 GCA_043746455.1 Pseudomonadota bacterium | reverse complement strand
AACATTGACTGCAGCCACGACGGCCACAGCCGCATCGTCCGCAAGCGCTGGATCCGAATCCGACGACAGCCAGTTTGCACGCGCGCTCAACGGCTCGCTGTGGTTCACCTTTACCGTGTTCTTCCTCGCCGGTGTCGGCCTTGCGTTTACGCCCTGCGTGTTTCCGATGATTCCGATTCTGTCAGGCATCATCGCCGGCGCGGGCGAAAATCTTTCCACCCGGCGCGCGATCGTGCTTTCGCTCGTCTATGTGCTCGCGAGCGCGGTGATTTTTACCCTCGCCGGCGTCGTTGCGGGGCTCGCAGGCAAGAATCTGCAGGCCGCCTTCCAGACACCTTGGGTGCTGTGGTGTTTCGCCGGCCTGTTCGTGCTGCTCGCGTTGTCGATGTTCGGTTTCTACGAACTGCAATTACCCAGTTCCTGGCAGAACAAACTCGCCGGCGTGAGCAACAAGCAGGCGAGTGGCTCGCTGACCGGCGTTGCGGTGATGGGCGCGTTGTCGGCCTTGATCGTCGGACCCTGCGTGACGCCGCCGCTCGCCGTCGCCGTGCTTTACATCGCGCAGAAACACGATGCGTTGCTCGGCGGTTTCGCCCTGTTCACGCTCGCTCTCGGCATGGGTGCGCCACTGGTTGTGTTCGGTGGCTCGGCCGGCCGTTTCCTGCCGCGCGCCGGCGCCTGGATGGATGCGGTGAAAGCCGTGTTCGGAGTGACCTTTCTCGGGCTCGCGATCTGGATGCTCTCGCGCATCCTCGACAGCGTCTGGATCATGCTGATGACTGGCGCACTCGCCGTCGCCAGCGCGGTGTATCTGGGCGCATTGGAGCGTCTGCCCGACGGATCGAATGGCTGGCGCAAGCTGGCGAAGGCACTTGGCGTCCTGCTGCTGATTCTCGGTGCGGCCGAACTGATCGGCACGGTCGCCGGATCGAACGATGTGCTGCAGCCGCTGCGCGGCCTCGGTGCTGGCGCGGGGACTACAGCCGGCACACAGGCTCAGGCGTTGCCTTTCCACCGGGTCAAATCGATCGCCGATGTCGAGCGCGAGGTTGCGGCGGCAAAAGCCGCGAACAAGCCGGCGATGTTCGACTTCTATGCCGACTGGTGCGTGTCGTGCAAGGAAATGGAAAAGTACACTTTTTCCAAAACCGAGGTGCAGCGCGCGCTCGCCGATTTCGTCCTGCTGCAGGCGGATGTGACTGCCAACGACGATGTCGACCAGGCGCTGATGCAGCACTACAACATCGTCGCACCGCCGGATACGCTGTTCTTCGATGCGGACGGCAGCGAAAGACGCGCACTGCGTCTGACCGGCCAGGAAGATGCGAACAAATTCCTGCGCCGTATCGCCGCTGCATCCAATAATTGAAAGCGCGACCAGGGTTGGGCGCTTCTTGATCTTCGCCGTCACGGACGATGGCTTAAACTAAGCCGATGTTCAATCGCGCCAATCTTCTGATCGTGCTGGTCGCCATCGCCGGCGCCGCGCTTGGCCTCCTCGCATCGAGCCGCATGGACAGCTTCTTCGCCGTGCCCGTGCCGCCGGGCGTCGATGTGCTCAGGCTCGGCGACACGCGCGCCGATCTCGAACTCACCGACGTCGGCGGCAAACCACGGCACCTGAGCGAATGGGACGGCAAACTCGTGCTGGTGAATTTCTGGGCGAGCTGGTGCGGTCCCTGCCGCGAGGAAATGCCCCTGCTCGACGCGACGCGCGCGAAACTGGTCGGCAAGGACCTCGAAGTCGTCGGCATCGCGATCGACGACGCCCGCGACGTGCAGGACTTTCTCAAGGACAGCCCGGTGCGCTACCCGATCCTGATCAGCAATGAAGACGACGATGCGTCGCAGCGCTTCGGTGACACGCGCGGCGTGCTGCCTTACAGCGTGCTGATCGGCCGCGACGGCAAACTGCTCGCCCAGCGCGCCGGCAATTTCAGCGAAAGCAGTTTGGCGCGCTGGCTGGAGCCGCATCTGTAGCGGTTTATAGCGAACATCGGCTAACTCCGGCGATTTTGCAAATAACGAACCGGATAACGTCGGGCTGGACAAAGCCGCGCTGCGCGCGCAAACTTCCGCGCCTTGACCGGGCTCGATGCCCGCCTGGCCTTCGTTCCGTGGCGAAAATCCTTGTCCTGCATGGCCCGAATCTGAACCTGCTCGGCACACGCGAGCCGGAGATCTACGGCACGGCGACTCTGGCCGGCATCGAAGCGGAGCTGGCCAAGCTCGCAAAGGCCGCCGGCCACGAGCTGAGCGGATTCCAGTCCAATGCCGAACATGCACTGATCGATCGCATCCACAAGGCGCGCGACGACGGCACAGCCATCATCCTGATCAACCCCGGTGCATTCACGCACACCAGCATCGCGCTGCGCGACGCGCTGGCCGCGGTCAAGATTTCGTTCATCGAGCTGCACCTGTCGAACGTGCATGCGCGTGAGCCGTTCCGCCGTCATTCGTATCTTTCCGATATCGCGGTCGGCGTGATTGCCGGGTTCGGCCCGGCCAGCTATCGCCTTGCGCTGACCGCGGCGATCGAACGCCTCGGCCGCGGCGCAAGCGCCGTCCGCTCCAAGAAAGCCAAGCCGCGCGCACGCTGATACCGATTTTGCATTGCGATCCGGCGACTTGCCGGGCGAAGGAAAGTTATGGACTTGCGCAAAATAAAAAAACTGATCGATATTCTCGAAGAATCCAATCTCGCCGAGCTTGAAATCAAGGAAGGCGAGGAATCGGTGCGCCTGAGCCGCATTCCGAAAGGTCTGGCCAGCGGTGGTGCCGCGCCGGCATCGACGACGCATGTCCAGGTTCCGTCGCAACCCGCGCCCGCTGCATTGACCAGTGCGCCCGCAGCCGGCAAGGAACAGCCCGCAGGGCATGTGCTGCGCTCGCCAATGGTGGGCACGTTCTACGCCTCGTCGACTCCGGAAAATCCGCCGTTCGTGAAAGTGGGTCAAAGCGTGAACGTCGGCGATACGCTGGGCATCATCGAAGCGATGAAGATGTTCAATCAGATCGAGGCCGACGTCGCCGGCACCATCGTCGCCGTGCTGGCCACCAGCGGGCAGCCGGTCGAGTTCGACGAACCGCTGTTCGTGATCGGCTGACGCAGCCTGCCGATGCTAGATAAAGTCGTCATCGCCAACCGCGGCGAAATCGCATTGCGCGTGCTGCGCGCCTGCCACACGCTCGGCATCAAGACCGTCGCCGTGCACTCAACCGTCGACCGCAACCTCAAGCATGTCGGCATGGCCGACGAATCGGTGTGCATCGGCCCAGCGCCGGCGGCGGAAAGTTATCTGTCGACGCCAGCGATCATCGCCGCGGCCGAGGTCACCGACGCGCAGGCGATTCATCCCGGTTATGGCTTTCTCTCCGAGAACGCGGATTTCGCCGAGCGTGTCGAGCAATCCGGTTTCATCTTCATCGGACCGACCCCGACTGTGATCCGCCTGATGGGCGACAAGGTCGAGGCGATCAAGGCGATGAAAGCCGCCGGCGTACCCTGCGTGCCGGGTTCGGGCGGTCCCTTGCGCGACGATCCGGTCGAGAACGGCCGCATTGCGCGCGAGATCGGTTATCCAGTGATCATCAAGGCCTCCGGCGGCGG
>JAYTQX010000327.1:0-2061 GCA_043746455.1 Pseudomonadota bacterium | reverse complement strand
ACCTTTCCCTTCGTCGCGCGCGAATTGATTCCGCTGATGCAGGCGCAAGGCAGCGACGAGGAACATGCCGCGCTTACGCTGGGCGCGGGGGGCTGGCGCACGTTCTGGCACGTGACCTTGCCGAACATCCGCTGGGGCCTGCTATACGGTATACTTTTGTGCAATGCGCGCGCGATGGGCGAATTCGGCGCGGTGTCGGTGGTGTCCGGACACATTCGCGGCGTCAGCAACACGATGCCACTGCACGTCGAAGTCCTCTACAACGATTACAAGTTCGCCGCCGCGTTTGCGGTCGCGTCGCTGCTGGCCCTGCTCGCCTTCGTCACCTTGGGTCTGAAAACCCTGCTCGAATGGCATCACGGCGATGAGCTCGCGGCTCTCAAGGGCCATCGATGAAAATCAGTATCCACAATCTCTGCAAGAGCTTCGGCGACGTTCCCGCGATCGACGCGATCAGTCTCGACATCGCCTCGGGCGAACTGCTCGCGTTGCTCGGTCCGTCGGGCTCGGGCAAGACCACCCTGCTGCGTGCGATCGCCGGACTCGAACCGATCGACCATGGCCGCATCCTGTTCGGCGATATCGATGCGACGCGCCTGTCGGTGCAGGAGCGCCGCGTCGGTTTCGTGTTCCAGCACTACGCCTTGTTCAAGCACATGAGCGTGCTCGACAACATCACCTTCGGCCTGCGCGTGCGCAAACGCCGCGACCGGCCGGCGCGCGACGAGATCCGCCGCCGCGGCTCCGAGTTGCTCGATCTGGTGCAGCTTAGCGGGCTCGAAGCGCGCTATCCGAACCAGCTCTCCGGCGGCCAGCGTCAGCGTGTCGCTCTCGCGCGCGCACTCGCGATCGAGCCGCGCGTGCTGTTGCTCGACGAACCTTTTGGTGCGCTCGACGCCAAGGTGCGCAAGGAACTGCGCGTTTGGCTGCGCCATCTGCACGACGAGACCGGCTACACCACGATCTTCGTCACCCACGATCAGGAAGAGGCGCTCGATCTGGCCGACCGCGTGGTCGTGATGAATGCGGGCCGCATCGAGCAGGTCGACACGCCCGAGGCGATCCAGCAACGACCGGCGACGCCGTTCGTCGCGGATTTTGTTGAGCGCAACAAGCGCGACGAGACGGTCAGCACGCCGACGCGTTCCAATGTGACGCCGTTTATTCGGGCCAGCTAAAGCGATTTCCCGCGGGCCCGCTGCTCGACGAGCAGCTAGAATATGGTCTGCAACGCTGCGCGCACCCCATGTCGATCCCTCATCTGCTGCTCGCCCTCGCGGTCGTGATCGTCTGGGGCACGAACTTCATCGTCATCAAGCTCGGCCTCGGCGATTTTCCGCCCCTGCTGTTCGCGACCCTGCGTTTCCTGTTTTCTTGCGCGCCGTGGCTGATCTTCATCCGCCGTCCGCAAGTGGCGTGGTCGCTGCTGATCGCCAACGGCGTGTTCCTCGGCTTCGGCATGTTCGGCCTGCTATTCATCGCCATGCGCGCCGATATTTCGCCGGGCATCGCCTCGCTGGTCGTGCAGACCCAGGCGTTCTTCACGATCGGCTTGTCGATGCTGCTGCTCGGCGAGCGTCTGCGCGCATTTCAGGCAGCAGGACTTGCACTC
This sequence comes from Pseudomonadota bacterium, assembly GCA_043746455.1. Lineage (GTDB taxonomy): Bacteria > Pseudomonadota > Gammaproteobacteria > Xanthomonadales > Rhodanobacteraceae > Rudaea. The sequence continues at coordinate 449 of JAYTQX010000327.1, read as the reverse complement.
AGCATTGCCGGGCTCTCGCTGTTTTTCCTGCACGTCGATGCGACGACGACCTTGTTCGGTCTGTTGTTGACGCTCGCGGCGGCGCTGTCGTGGGCGATCGCCAATCTGGTTGCGAAGAAGGCTGCCGTGAGCAAGCAGGGCGCACAGCTCGATATGCTCGGCTTCATGGTCTGGTCGAGCATCTTCGCGGTGCCGCCCCTGCTCGCGGCCAGTCTGATCTTCGAGGGGCCGCAGCCGATCGCGGCCGCACTCGTTCACGCTGACTGGGTCGGCTGGAGCGCGTCGGTGTGGCAGGGTGTCGCGAATACGCTGTTCGGTTACGGCGCGTGGAACTGGCTGCTGGCGCGCTATCCGGCCGCAACCGTCTCGCCACTGTCCTTGCTGGTGCCCGTCGTCGGCATGACCAGTGCCGCCGTCGCGTTTGGCGAGCCCTTGCCCGCGTGGAAACT
>JAYTQX010000326.1:0-3178 GCA_043746455.1 Pseudomonadota bacterium | reverse complement strand
GAAAGACCCTCGTCCTCGAACCGCTCCTGCCCAAGCAGGCGCATTTCGAGCCACGACGCGTTCAGGTCTTCGTACATCTCGACCGTAACCGCACCACGTTGCGCGCGCGCGGACTCGCGTGCGATGCGCATGCAGGAGTAGATCGACGATGGGTTGGCCGCGTCAAGGCACAGATAGCGCAACGCCGTATTCGCCACCACCGGGCCATACAACTTTGTATACTTCTCCGCCTGACCCAGAGCATCCAGCGCGCGATGCCAGACGCCCGCTTCGTGCCGCCATGGATCGAGGCGCTCCGGCAGCAGGCCGATACGCTGGGTCACATCGATCAGGCGCGCGGTATTCTCGGCGCGTTCGATGTGGCGTGCGGTCCAGTACAGGTCGTTGGCGGTTCTGCAGAGCATGGGCTTATTCTTCCAGAACCCAGGTGTCTTTGGTGCCACCGCCCTGCGAGGAATTCACCACGAGCGAACCTTCCGTGAGCGCGACGCGCGTAAGGCCGCCGGGCACGATATGGATATCGCGCCCGCTCAATACGTAGGGGCGGAAATCCACATGCCGCGGCGCGAGCCCGCTCGCGACATAGGTCGGACATGAGGACAAGGCCAGCGTCGGCTGCGCGATGTATTTCGCCGGATCGGCAACGATGCGTTCGCGGAACGCCGCGATCTGTTCCTTGCTCGACGCGGGGCCGACGAGCATGCCGTAGCCACCCGCGCCATGCACTTCCTTGACCACCAATTCAGGCAAATGATCGAGCGCGAATTTCAGATCGTCGCGATCGCGCAGTTTATACGTTTGCACATTGTATAAAATTGGTTCCTCGCTGAGATAAAAGCGGATCATGTCCGGCACGTAGGGATAGACCGACTTGTCGTCGGCGATGCCGGCGCCGATCGCGTTGGCCAGGGTGACGCGACCCGCGCGATACGCCGAGAAGATGCCGGGCACGCCGAGCATCGAATCCTTGTTGAACACCTGCGGATCGAGAAAATCGTCATTGATGCGCCGATAGATCACGTGCACGCGCTGCGGACCCTGGGTCGTGCGCATGTAGACCGTGTCGTCGCGCACGAACAGATCCTGGCCCTCGACCAGTTCCACGCCCATTTGTTGGGCAAGAAACGCGTGCTCGAAATAAGCCGAGTTGTGGAAGCCTGGCGTAAGTACGGCCACCACCGGCCAGTCGACCGCCTCGGGTGCGACCGAACGCAGCACGTCGAGCAAGCGGTCCGGATAGTGCTCGACCGGCGCGATCGGATGCGTCGCGAACAATTCGGGAAACAGCCGCATCATCATGCGCCGGTTCTCGATCATGTACGACACACCGGACGGCACGCGCAGGTTGTCCTCGAGCACGTAGTACTCGCCCTGCCCCGCACGCACGATGTCGACGCCGGAGATATGCGAGTAGATGTCGCCCGGCACATCCATTCCCTGCATCACCGGCTTGTATTCGGCGTTGTTCAGAATCAGATCGCGCGGCACCTTGCCGGCAGCGAGAATCTCCTGGTCGTGGTAAACATCGTGGATGAAGAGATTGAGCGCCTTGACGCGCTGGCGCAGGCCGGCATCGAGCATGCGCCATTCGTCGCGCGGAATGATGCGCGGCACGATATCGAACGGGATCAGGCGCTCGGCGCCTTCCTTCTCGCCGTAAACGGCGAAAGTAATGCCGACGCGATGGAACAGCACTTCGGCTTCACGCCGCTTCTGCTCGAGGCGCGCCGACGGCGTCGCCCTCAGCCATTGATCGAAGGCCTGATAGTGCGCACGCGCCGCACCGCTGGCGTCGAGCATTTCGTCGTAACCGACCGCCATCAGCATCCCTTGGATCGTCTGCAATCTGTGGAACCAGCCAGCATCGTCGCAGGTGCGATACCCGCACCGAATTGCCGGTCGGACACCGCGACGCCGCGACTCGTGCACTGCAACAAACAATTCGCGTTTCGTCAAGCATGCGATAATGGCTGGCGATGGACCACCCTGCTCAAGCCGACGCGGCAGCGCCCATTTCTGCGACCTCGCTTCCCGTTTCGCCCGCAGTCGATGCACCCGCGCTCGACGCCGGTGCCAAACGCATGCTGCTCTGGTTGGTCGCCTTCGCGTTTTTCATGCAGATGCTGGACTCGACCATCGTCAACACGGCGACGCCGAGCATCGCGATCGCGCTCGGCGTGTCGCCGCTGAGTCTGAAAACCGCGCTGATCAGCTACACGCTGAGCCTGGCTGTGTTCATCCCGATCAGCTCCTGGTTCGCCGATCGCTACGGCACGCGCCGCATCTTCTGGATAGCAATCGCGATCTTCACCCTCAGCTCGCTCGCCTGCGGGCTGGCGCAGAGGCTGTGGATGCTAGTTATAGCGCGCATCGTGCAGGGTTTCGGCGGCGCGATGATGATGCCGGTCGGCCGGCTTGCCCTGGTGCGCAGTTTTCCGAAATCCGAGTTCGTCGGCGCCATGGCGTTCGCCACGATTCCGGGACTGATCGGCCCGGCTGTCGGCCCCCTGCTCGGCGGACTGTTCTCGACCTACGTTTCCTGGCGCATGATTTTTTTCGTCAACCTGCCGTTCGGCCTGGCCGGTCTGTGGCTCACGCGTCGCCACATGCCCGATTACCGCGGCCCGCCCGGCGTACCGCTGGACTTTGCCGGCTTCGTGCTGTTCGGCCTCGGTGTCGGCGGCGTGTCGTGGGCGCTGGAAAACGTAATCGACGCGGAATACGCAAAAGCTGCCGGCGTCCTGCTGATCGCGGCAATCCTGCTGGAGATCTACACGCGGCGCAGCCTGCACATCCCCCATCCGATCGTCAATCTCAACCTGCTGCGCGTTCCGAGTTTCCGCATCGGCGTCAACGGCAGCTTCAGCACGCGGCTGGGCGTCGGCGGCATGTATTTCCTGCTGACGCTGCTATTTCAGGTCGGCTTCGGCTATTCGCCGGTGATGGCCGGCTTGCTGCAGATGCCGCAGGCGCTGGCGATGCTGCTGACGCGGTTCTTCGTCGCCACGATCATCACGCACCTGGGTTATCGACGCGTGCTCATTGCCAACACGGCACTGGCCGGACTGATGATCCTGTCGTTCGCGACGCTGACGGCGGCAACGCCGATCTGGCTGATCTGCATGCAGGTATTCGCTTTCGGCAGCGTGATGTCGATCCAGTACTCAGCGATCAACAC
>JAYTQX010000325.1:0-3468 GCA_043746455.1 Pseudomonadota bacterium | reverse complement strand
TCCTTGTATTTGTCCTGCATGTCGCGGCCGGTGTCGCGCATGGTCTTGATCACCTTGTCCAGCGACACGCGATGCTTGCCGTCGCCGCGCATCGCCATGCGCTGCGCGTTGATCGCCTTGACCGAGCCCATCGCGTTGCGCTCGATGCATGGAATCTGCACGAGACCGCCGATCGGATCGCAGGTCAGGCCAAGGTTGTGTTCCATGCCGATCTCGGCGGCGTTCTCGATCTGGTAGATGCTGCCACCGAGCGCCGCGGCGAGACCGCCTGCGGCCATCGAGCAGGCTACGCCGACTTCACCCTGGCAGCCGACTTCGGCGCCCGAGATCGAGGCGTTCTCCTTGTAGAGAATCCCGATCGCACCTGCGGTCAGCAGGAAATCGAGAATGCCTTTTTCGTTCGCACCCGGCACGAAGCGGTCGTAGTAGTGCATGACCGCCGGCATGATGCCGGCTGCTCCATTCGTGGGTGCAGTCACGACGCGTCCGCCCGCCGCATTCTCCTCGTTGACCGCGAGCGCGTAGAGATTGACCCAATCCAGTATCGTCAGCGGATCGCGCAGTGACTGTTCGGGCCGGTTGCGCAGTTCCGCGCTCATGCTCGGCGCGCGCCGCTGAACCTTGAGGCCGCCGGGCAACACGCCGGTTGCGCGGATACCGCGCGCCAGGCAATCCTGCATCGCCTGCCAGATCGTCAGCAGACCGCTGCGGATTTCGACTTCGCTGCGCCAGACCTTTTCGTTTTCGAGCATGACTTCGGCGATGGTTTTGCCGGCTGCGGCGCACAGCGCGAGCAATTCGTCGCCGCTATGGAACGGATACGGCAGCGGCGTCATGTCCGGCACGATCTTGTCCTCGGCCGCCTCATCGTGGTTGACCACGAAGCCGCCGCCGACCGAATAGTAGTCGCGTGTCGCCAGCATCTCGCCGCTCGCATCGAATGCGGTGAAGCGCATGCCGTTGGAGTGGTACGGCAGCTTCTGGCGCTTGTTGAACACCAGATCGGTCTTTTCGTCGAACGCGATTTCGTGCTTGCCGAGCAGGTGCAGTTTTTTCTCGGCACGAATGCGCCTGAGCGTGGCCGGAATCGCATCGGGATCGATCTTGTCCGGCCACTGGCCCTCGAAGCCGCACAGCACCGCCTTGTCGGTGCCGTGCCCGCGCCCGGTATGGGCGAGCGAGCCGAACAATTCGCCGCGCACACGCGCGACCCGCGCGAGCACGGTGGCTTCATCGAGCCAGCGTGTGGCGAAGCGCGCCGCTGCGCGCATCGGCCCGACCGTATGCGACGACGACGGCCCGATGCCGATTTTGAACAGATCGAAGACGCTGACGGCCATGGTGGGTTAGGCGAAGTAGGAGGGGTTCATTTTACGCTGCATTGCCGCGCCGTGTGAGCGGTCAGCGGCGAGCGGAAAAAGCTTGACAGCGTCGCGTCAGGGCCAGAGCCTTTCACCACTCACCACTCACCACTCACCACTCACCACTCACCACTCACCACATGCCCCTGATTCTCTACCAGCGCGACAACTGCCATCTCTGCGATCTCGCGCTCGATGTGCTCGCGCAAGCGCATGCGCCGGACTTCGATAGCGTCTTCATCGACGGCGACGAAGCGCTGGAGGCGCGCTACGGCGAACGCGTGCCGGTGTTGCGCGACGGAGGCGATGGACGCGAGCTGGACTGGCCATTCGATGCGCAGAAGGTCGCCGGGTTCTTGCGATAAGAGGAAGACTCAGCTGCTCGCGGAGTTCCCGCCGCGCAGCCGCGCCATGATCGCGCTGCGCGCTTCGCGCAGGATCGAATCGCGGTCGAGGCTGGCGACGATATCGGCGACGGCGCGCTTGGCGCCGCCTTCGCCCCAGGATTTGCCCTGCAGCAGGTAACGCTCCGCCGCGCGGCCGACGAGTTCGGTCGCATACCAGGCCAGTGCACCCTGCGCGCCGGCGGTGACAAAGGTGGACAGACCCGCACTGACACCCTTGAGCGCGCTGGAGACCAGATGCACGCCCCAGATCGCACCCATCAACGCGGCGAGCTGGGCGCAGATCGTCGCGATCAGGGTGCCGGCCTCGGCGCGCGTCAGCGGCTGTCCGTATACTTTTCCCAAATGCAGCACGAGGGCGACGTCGAGCGAAGCGGCGGCAAGCAGGTCGGCGACCGGAATCGGATTGAGCGCGACCGCCACACCCTTGGCCAGACAATAGTTGCGGATCACGCGCTGCGCCAGATCGCGCCGCGCCGCGGCGACGCGAACGGCGACGCGGTCGGAAAGATCGCCGGCGAACAGCCCGGCGTTGAGCGCGGCGAGCGTCTTGCCTTCGCGTTCGGCGATCGCGCGCACGCGCGCATCGAGCGCGCGCACGTCCGCGGGCTGCGGCGCACGGGTTTGCGTTTCCTTGCCGTCCGCGTCGACCTGCACGACAAGTCGGTCGGCCGGCAACGCGGCGCAGGTGACAACGTCTTCCGCGCGTACTAATCCCGCGGTGTGTTCACGCAATCGCACCAGCAGACGCTCGCATTCGTCCGCGGTATAGCGGTCGGCCTTGTTCAAGGCGAGCAGCAGCGGACGCTGCGTTTTGCCCAAAGTGGACAATGCGGCAAGCTCGCTCTGCGTCATGTCGCCGTCGACGACGAAGACGACGAGATCGCTGATTGCGGCGACGTCGAAGGCGAGCCGCTCGCGTTCCTCGCCCGACAGTTCGTTGATGCCGGGCGTATCGATCAGATGCAAGCCCTGACCGGCGACCTCCTGCCAGCGCTGCGCGTCGCGCGCCCGAGTTGTGCCGTGCAGCACGCCGGCGGCGAACGCGGTGCGGCCGAGCAGGGCGTTGCCGAGCGCGGATTTGCCGACGCTGACCCGGCCGAACACGGCGATATGCAATTCGCCGGTCGCCAGCTTGTCGAGCAGGACTTCGACTTGGGCGAAGTCCTCGGTGAGCTCGCCGCGCACGCTCTCGGGGATACTTTTATCGTCGAGCAGGGCGCGTAGCGCTTCGCTGGTCTGCGCGACGTGCGCGTCGGCCGACGGACCGGCGGCTGCGGCGGTCGGCGCACCGCCAAGGCGCGCGCGCAGACGAGCCCACCAATCGTCCGCGCTCATCGACTATTTGCCGGTCAATAGCAGATGCCCGTGCACCGGCACGTCGGCGCCCACATCGGCCCAGTCCTTGCCGATGCCGAGGCCGAAATCCAGACGCTTGAGCGTGGTGTCGACGTCGAGCGTGGCCTTGTCGCCGTTCGCGGCGAATTTGACTTTCAGCGTGACCGGTTTGGACTGATCGCGAATCGTCAGCGTGCCTTGGGCGACGACAGTGCCGTCCGCGCTCTTGGCAAACGCGGTCGTGACGAAGTGCGCCTGCGGAAATTTTTTGGGATCGAAGAACTCGTCGCCCTTGAGCGAATCGTCGCGCTCGTCACTGGCGGTATCGACGCTGGCGACGTCGATCTTCACATCGAATTTGGCCT
>JAYTQX010000324.1:0-9498 GCA_043746455.1 Pseudomonadota bacterium | reverse complement strand
AGGCCGCGATCGCGCCAGAGCGAGCGCCCGCGCGGGGTCAGGCAAAAGAACGCCAATCCGGCCAGCAGCAGCATCGCGGCGCGGTAGTGACTAAGCCAGGCGACCGTCAGGGCAAGACCGAGCGCGAGCCAATCGCGCAACCGCCGCGTTCGCGCCGCGCGCTCCACAGCGTCGAGCGCGCAGGCGCTGGCCAGAGTCAGCGGCACATCCGGCAGGGCCAAGACGCCGAGCGTACCGAGCAGCGGCAGGGCCAGGGTCAGCAGACCCGCAGCGTAGCCTGCCACCGGACCGAAAACGCGGCGGCCGATGCGCAGCACGACCAGGGGCAGCAACGCACCCGACAGCAGGAACAGTGCGCGCATCCCGAGCACACCGTGGCCGAACAGGGTTTCGCCAAGCCGGATCAACAATGCCGTTGCGAGCGGCAAATCGCTGTACGACCAGTCGAGCGCGCGGCTCTCCTGCCAATACCAAGCCTCGTCGCCGAACGGCGCCAGGGTCGCAGCCAGTCCGATCTTTGCGACCAGAACTACCGTCCAGGCGACCCAGAACGCCGTTCGCCAGCTGCGTGCGTCCACCGCTAGCCAGGGAACCTTGTCCGCGTTTACATTGCCTACACCCGAGTTGCCTACACTACTGCTCATGCATGATTCCGCGCCATGACCAACATCCGCCTCGCTCCTGTCGTTGCATCGCCGCCACCGCTGGATGCGGCACTCGCGGGCGCGCTGGCGCGGGCGCAGGAACAAGTAAACAAAGTCGTGCTTGGGAAAAATCCACAAGTACGCCTCGCGTTTGCCTGTTTCCTCGCCGGCGGGCATCTGCTGATCGAGGACCTGCCCGGCGTCGGCAAGACCACGCTCGCGCATGCGCTCGCCGCGACCTTCGACCTTTCGTTCCAGCGCATCCAGTTCACCTCCGATCTGTTGCCGTCGGACATCATCGGCGTGAGCATCTACGAACGCAGCATTTCCGAAAACGGCAGCGCCGAGTTCAAATTCCACGCCGGCCCGCTGTTCGCCCAGCTCGTGCTCGCCGACGAGATCAACCGCGCGACGCCGAAGACGCAAAGCGCGCTGCTCGAGGCAATGGCCGAACAGCAGGTGACCGCCGATGGCGTGACACATGCGCTGCCGGCGCCATTCTTCGTCGTCGCCACCCAGAACCCGCTCGATCTGGCCGGCACGTTTCCTCTGCCGGACTCGCAGCTCGACCGCTTCATGCTGCGCATCAGCCTCGACTATCCCGATCGCGACGCCGAGCGCGCCCTGCTCAGCTCCGGCGATCGGCGCGAACTGATCGCACACCTCAAGCCCTGCCTGAGCGCGCCGCAGATCGCGCAGCTGCGCAGCGCCGTCGCCAGTGTGCTCGCCAGTCCCGCGCTGATCGACTATGCGCAGGCTCTGCTTGCGGAGAGCCGCGTCCGCGCCGAGATCCGCGTCGGCCTGTCGCCGCGCGCGGGACTGGCGCTGCTATATGCGGCGCGCGCCTATGCCCTGCTTGCGGGGCGCGGCTATTGCGTACCCGAGGACGTGCAGGCGGTATTCGTCGCGACCGCCGCGCATCGGCTGATTCCCTCGGCGTCAAGCCACGCCTCGCGCGCCGAACTCGCCGCGCAACTGCTCACGCAGGTTGCGGTGCGCTAGGCAAGCCCGTTGCGCGCCGTTCTCGCCAGGCGCTGGTCCGATCTGCTGATCCTCGCGGAGCGCCGGCTGCCCGCGCTCACACGTCTGAAGCAATCGGAAGCGCTGCCGGCCATCCTCAACCGCCACCGTATCTACGTCTTGCCCACACGCTTCGGCCTCGTCTTTTCGATGATGCTGCTGGTGATGATGATCGGCGCGCTGAACTACAACAACAATCCCGCTGTGTTGCTGACCTGCCTGCTCGGCGCGGCGGCGTACCAGAGCGTGTTCCAGGCATTCGCTGCGATCAACCGACTCGAACTGCATGCGCTCAAGGCGCAGCCGTGCAGCGCCGGAGATACCTTGCAGCTTTCTATCATTTTCCACTCGGGCGTATCCGCGCGCCGCGGTTTGCGCCTGCGCCGCGAAAAGGCATTGGCCGGTGACGCGGAAATCGTCTTCGATACCGGCGCGAACGAAACCAAGGCGATCAAGGTCGAGTTGCCAACCCTGCGCCGTGGCTGGCAAGCGGTCGGACGCATCCGCGTGTTCAGCGAATATCCATTCGGCCTGTTCCAGGTGTGGAGCTGGCTCAATCCGGATTTCCAAGCCTTGATCTATCCGCGCGCAGAAAGCAATGCGCCGCCGCTGCCGCAGGCCGGTGGCGAAGCGCAGACGCGCGTGCAACACAGCGCTGGCGACGACCTGGCGACACTGCGCGACTATCGTCCGAGCGATCCGCGCCGACGCATCGCCTGGAAAGCCAGCGCGCGCCACAACACGCTGCTGGTCAAGGAATTCGAGCAGCAGCGTGGGCACGAGACCGTACTCGACTGGCACGCGCTCGACGGATTGGATTATGAAGCGCGCATTGCGCGTATCGCGGCGTGGGTCGGACGCGCCGAAGCGGCGCAGACGCCTTATCTGGTCGTGCTGCCGCACACGCGCATCGGACCGGCTCTCGGTGCGGAACACCGGCATGTCTGCCTGCGCGAGCTTGCCCTGATGCCCGAGGCGCCAACGTGAGCGGATCGCCGTCCCCCACGCTGAACGCACGCCAGTTCAGCCTGGTCTGCGCCAGTGTGCTCGCAGCCGTCCTGCCGCATATGTCGTGGCTGCCACTCTGGCTCGCTGCGCTGATGCTGGCGTTGCTCGCCGGTCGTTGGCTGCAGCGCCAGCGCGACGCCCGGCGCATTCCCGCATGGATCCGCCTGCCGCTGGTGGTCTTGTTCCCGCTGCTCGTGATCGTCCACTACGGAAATATCTTCGGACGCGAGCCCGGCGCTGCGCTGGCTTGCGCGATGATCGTGCTCAAGCTGCTCGAAACCGAGACCCGGCGCGACGCGCGCGCTGCGGTCTGCTTCGCAAGCTTCGTGCTGATGAGCGCCTTGCTGTTCAACACCGACCTTTCCCTGACCCTGCTCCTGATCTGCGCGCTCGCCTTGCTGCTGGCGACGCTGCGCGCGCTCGACCCGCGCCCCGCGGATGCGCCGATGGCCGCCTGGCGACCCGCTCTGCTGCAGGAGTTGCGCGCCGGCGCGTTGGCGCTGCTTGCCGCCATGCCGCTCGCCCTGTGCGCGTTTGTGTTTTCCCCGCGCCTCGACACGCCACTGTGGCGCACGCCTGGCGACGATATCGGGCGCACCGGCGTCGGCGATTCGATGGCGCCGGGCTCGATCCAGCAGCTGTTGATCGACGATAGTCCGGCGTTCCGCGTCGGCTTCGATGCGGCTCCGCCGCCGCGCGCGCAACTGTACTGGCGCGGCCCGGTGCTGACCGATTACGACGGCACGACGTGGAAGCGGCGCGATGCCGGCGTGGCCCGCCCGAATCCGGACCCGGGCGGCGCCGGGACGACACGCTACGAAGTCACTCTCGAACCCACCGACAAACCCTGGCTGTTCGCGCTGGACCTGCCGCTCGACGCACCTGCCGACGCGTTGCGCGGCAACGACATGACTCTGATGCGCCGGCGCCCGGTCAGCGAACTGCTGCGTTATCGCGCCAGCTCGATCCTGCACTACCGGCTTGGCGCGAAATTGAACGCAGCACAGCGCGACGCCGCACTTGCTCTGCCGGACGGTTTCGACCCGCGCAGCGTCGAGCTTGCGCAGGGCTGGCGACGCGACCTCGGCAACGACGACGCGATCGTGCGCGCAGCGCTGGATCTGTTCCACAATGCATTTTTTTATACATTGTCGCCGCCACCGCTAGGCCGCGATTCAGTCGACGATTTCCTGTTTTCGACTCGGCGTGGTTTCTGCGAACACTACGCGGCCGCGTTCGTGTTCCTGATGCGCGCGGCGGGTATTCCCGCACGTGTCGTCACCGGCTACCTCGGCGGCTATTTCAATGCAGTCGGCGACTACCTCATCGTGCGCCAATCCGATGCGCATGCCTGGGCCGAAATCTGGCTGGACGGCAAGGGCTGGACGCGCATCGATCCGACCGCTTCGGTGAGTCCGCAGCGCATCGAACTCGGCGCGCGGGCCGCGGCCGCCGGCGCGGGTGCGCGCTGGTATCAGACCGACTGGATCGTCGGCGTGCGCAACCAGTTCGATCTGATCAATCGCGGCTGGAACAGCCTCGTCGTGCAGTTCAATGCGCTGCGCCAGCAAAGCCTGCTCACTCCGTTTGGCGTCGACAAGGCCGACTACGCGACCCTGATCTGGGCGCTGGTCGGATCGAGCAGCGTCCTGCTGTGCCTGATCGCGCTGTGGGTGATGCGCCAGCCGCGCGGCCGGCTCGACCCGCTGGATGCGGCCTACGACATGCTGTGCCGCAAACTCGCCCGCGCTGGGGCGGTGCGCGCGCCCGCGGAAGGCCCGCGCGACTACGCCGCGCGCACTGCGCGTCACGGCTCGGCACAGGCCTTGTTGATCGACTATGTCAGCCTGCGCTACGCCAGTGCGTTTCCATCAGGTGAAGCCATTGCCGCCTTTGCGCGCGCGGTGCGCCGGATGCCTACTCCGCGAATCTGAAGTGCGCAAGCGGCGTATACCTGAATCGATCCTGATCGCTTGCAAACCTTTACAGCGTGCCTGCCTTTACGCGGGACTAGAATGCAACGCAACGAGTCGCAGATTCGTCTTCATGCTTAGATTCCGGAGATCCGCCATGCGCCACTTTATGACAACCACCGCTTCGACACTGGCCATTGCCGTGACGGCTCTGTTAGCTGGCTGTGCCACGGTTCCCGCGCCGCTGGCGGGCGACAACTTCACCGCAGTGACGCCACAGCAAGCTGCGGGCGGCCAGGGCCCGAGCGGCCAGCGCGTGCGCTGGGGCGGCGAAATCATCAAGGTCGAGCCACGCCCGAATGCGACCTGCTTCGAAATCCTCTCGCGCGAACTGTATGCCGACGCGCGCCCGAACCGCCGCGACCACAGCGACGGCCGATTTATCGCCTGCAAGCAGGGTTTCTTCGACCCAGTCGTGTACGACAAAGGTCGCGATATCACCGTAGTCGGTGCGATCAGCGGCAGCGAGAAGCACAAGGTCGGTCAGTACGATTATACATTTGCAAAAGTGGACGCCGACGAAGTCTACATGTGGCCCAAGCGCACCACTTACCCGGCCGCCTATTACGATCCGTTCTGGGGTCCGCAGCCGTATGACCCGTTCTGGGGCCCCGGCTGGGGTTGGGGCGGTTACTATGGCTGGCGCCGCTGGTGACCTGGACTGGACTCATCAGCAGGTGGTGCGACGATTCAAGCCACGCCGTCGTCCAATGATGGAGTTCAACGCACAACAAGGATTTGATATGCGCGGCCCGATCATGGCTCTCCTGCCGATTTCCACCTTGCTGCTTTGCGCATGCGCCAGCGTGCCTCCGCAACTGCAAGGCGACGCCCAAAAATCGACACGGATCAGGCTTCGACCGGACAATGGAACGGCAGCAACGTCCGCTGGGGCGGTATAGTCACCGGGCTGCGTTCTACTGATTTGGGAAATTGTCTTGAGATTGCGTATTTCCCCACTGCCAGACTCGATGCAGTGCCCTATTTCGGTTACCCCGGCGATGGGTCAGTGTTCTGGCAGAGTCAGCGCATGGTCGATCATGCAATCCCTTTGCTGACTGCACACACGACGACGCCGCCGCGTTTCCTCGCATGCGGAGGCCAGAATTTCGATACCGATGTGTCGCGTTTGGGTGCCGTCATAACGGTTGCCGGCAGGCTTGGTACACCGCAAATTTACCAGGTCGATCTGAATCAATGCAGGCCAATGGAAATTCCGATCTATAACGGCATACCGCCGCACCGAGAGCCGCCCCGAGATGTGTCACGGGATAGCGACGAGCGCAAGTGGGCGGAATATTTTGGGAACGTCCACGCATCCAACGGCACCGACTGCGTGGTCAGCCTCCCGGTTCTGAAGGTCACCGGGGTCGTGGCGTGGAAGGTTCCGCAGTATCCAACATTTATCCAAGCCTCAGCTCCGAGGGACTTCTACCCCTAACCCGGCGGCCAGTGCATCTGCCGCCCGGCAAGCAGATGCAGGTGGATGTGATACACAGTCTGCCCGCCATCCTTGTTGCAATTCATCACCAAGCGATAGCCGTTGTCGGCGAAGCCTTGCGCTTTCGCCCAACCCGTTGCGGCGAGGAATAACTTGCCGATCACGGCCGCGTCTGCGGCGCCGAGATCGTTCAGGGTCGCGAACGCTTTTTTCGGAATGAACAGCACGTGCACCGGCGCCTGCGGATTGATGTCGCGGAACGCCAGCACGTCGTCGTCCTCGTAGACGATTTCGGCGGGAATCTCGCGGCGGATGATCTTGCCGAACAAGGTGTCGCCCATGTTTCTCTCCTGCGCTTCAACGAGAAAATCAGTCGCTCAGTATCTGTCTGCCGGCGAATGCGTGCGCGAGCGTGCCGCGATCGATGAATTCGAGTTCACCGCCGAGCGGCACGCCGTGCGCAAGGCGCGTGGCGCGCACGTTCGCCTGACGCGCGATCTGCGTGAGCAGGTGCGCGGTCGCTTCGCCTTCGACGGTCGGATTGGTCGCCACGATCAATTCGCGAACTTCGTTTTCGGCCAGCCGCACCGCGAGCAGATCCAGGCCCAGTTCCTTCGGCCCCATGCCATCGAGTGGCGACAGGCGGCCGAGCAGCACGAAATAGCGTCCGCGATAGCCGGTCGCCTGCTCCACCGCCAGTTGATCGACCGGCGTCTCGACCACGCACAGCAGCTGCGCATCACGCTGCGGATTAGCACATAGCGCGCAGACAGCGTCTTCGCTGAAGGTACGACAGCGCGAGCAGTTGCCGATGCGCTCGACCGCCGTCGCCAGTCTGTCCGCGAGCTTTTTTGCACCAGCACGATCGCGTTCGAGCACATGAAACGCCATGCGCTGGGCGGTCTTCGCACCTACGCCTGGCAGGCAGCGCAGCGCGTCGATCAGGTCGTTCAGCAGGGGCGATGAGGACATGAGATTGGAAGAGTCAGCGGTGAGCGGTCAGCGGGATAGCTGGAGGTGAGCGGTAGACTGCGCGAGCTGATTTTTCCGCTCACCGCTGACCGCTTACATCACTAGAACGGCAACTTGAAATCAGGCGGCAAATTCATGCCGCCAGCGACTTCGCTCATCTGCGCCTGGCTCGCAGCGGCGACCTTGTTCACCGCGTCGTTGAACGCGGCAGCGATCAGATCTTCGGTCATTTCCGGATCGTCGGTCAGCAGCTTGCGGTCGATCGCGACGCGGCGCACTTCGTGGCGGCCGTTCATAACCACACTGATCACGCCGCCGCCGGATTGGCCGGTCACTTCGATCCCGGCGATTTCGTCCTGCGCGCGCTTGAGGTTCTCCTGCATGCGCTGCGCCTGCTGCATCAATTGCGCCATCGGTCCGCGCATGTCTTTCCTCGTGAAATATTTGTTGTCAAAAATAATTGGCCGCTTTTCAAGCAGTGCCAATCGCTACTTGTTCGGTCGTACCGATTCGGGAATCAGCCGCGCATCGAAATCGCGGATCAGCGCCTGCACTACGGGATCGTCGCTCATCGCCTGCTCGGTCGCCTGCTGCCGCGCCGAGCGCTCGCGCCCGGCGATTTCCGCGGGCGCTTCCGGCGACTGCGCGGCGGCGGATTTTTCGAAGCGCACTTTCAGCGCGCGTCCGAGCACCATGCCGAGCTTCTCTTCCATCGTCGTGACCAGGGTCGGTGCGTTGAAATGCTCGTGCTGCGGTTTCAACGCGAGGCGCACCACGTGCTGCTCGATCGCAATCAGCGTGCTGTGCTGGGCGAGTTGACCCACCGGGCCCTTCAAACCCGCCGCTGCGATCAAGCCAGTCCAGTCGCTGGTGTCAACCGGCAGCGCAGACGGCGCAGCTGAATTCGACGTTCCGTTCGTTGCAATAGGCGTTTCGTTTGCGGGGCGCGACTCACCTACGCCGGCAAGCGAAGACGATTTGGAACCCGTCTGCTCAGCCGCGACCGCTGGCGGTTGCACGATCGTAGCTTTCGTCGTCGCGAGCGCCGCGACGCGCGCTGGGCCTGGCGTCTGAACAACGCGTGCCGGCGCCGTGGGTCGTTCATTTGCTGCCGCAGGACGAAATGCGAGCATGCGCAGCAGCGTCATTTCAAAACCGGCCCGAGTCGTCGGCGCCAGCGGCAAATCGCGGCGGCCGATGATGGCGAGTTGATAGTAAAGCTGGGTTTCCTCAGGCGATAACGCCGCTGCAAGTGCATCGATACCGCTATCGTCCCCTTCTTCCGCCGAGGCGTAGTCGCCGACCAGTTGCTTCAGTTGCACGCGATGCAGAGCACCGGCGAGTTCATCGAGCACGCCGGCGAAGTCCGGAGAAAATTCGGCCAGCCGATCGACCTCGGTCATGAGTTTTGCGCCGTCGCCGGCATGTACGGCATGCAACAGCGCATGCACCTGACCGCGCTCGATCGTGCCGAGCATCGCGCGTACTTCCGCCGCACGCACCGCGCCCGCGCCGTAGGCGATCGCCTGATCGAGCAGGGACAAGCCATCGCGCAGCGAACCGTCCGCGCCGCGTGCGAGTTCGGTCAACGCCTCCGCTTCGAATGGAATCTTCTCCGCATCGAGAATGCGCCGCATCTGGCCGTTGATCTGTTCCGGCAGCAATCGCTTCAGGTTGAACTTGAGACAGCGCGACAAGACCGTCACCGGCAGCTTCTGCGGATCGGTGGTCGCAAGCAGAAACTTCACATGCGGCGGCGGTTCTTCCAGCGTCTTCAGCAACGCATTGAACGCCGACTTGCTGAGCATGTGCACTTCGTCGATCAAGTACACCTTGAAACGGCCGCGCGACGGCGAGTAC
Source organism: Pseudomonadota bacterium (assembly GCA_043746455.1). Taxonomy (GTDB): domain Bacteria; phylum Pseudomonadota; class Gammaproteobacteria; order Xanthomonadales; family Rhodanobacteraceae; genus Rudaea. Next base: position 580 of record JAYTQX010000324.1, on the reverse strand, counting down.
TGCGCGTTCTCGATCACCTCGCGCACATCGTCGACGCCGGTATTGCTCGCCGCGTCGATCTCGATCATGTCCATGAAGCGCCCGGCGTCGATGTCGACACAGGCGCTGCATTCACCGCACGGATTCGACGACTCGCCGCGTTCGCAATTCAGCGATTTGGCGAAGATACGCGCGATGGTCGTCTTGCCGACACCGCGCGTGCCGGTGAACAGAAACGCATGGTGCATACGCTGCGTATCGAGCGCATTGGACAGCGCGCGAACGACGTGTTCCTGTCCGACCAGTTCGGAAAACCGCTTCGGCCGCCATTTGCGTGCAAGGACTTGATAGGACATGCGTCAGGAGATGGGAGCAGAAGTCAGGAGGACAAGCTGCGATTGTCTCAAGTTGCAGAGTCAGGTGCCAGCGGTTGACACCTGAATTTTTCAGTTCGACGGCGCTAAGCCGCGCAACTTGATAGGTGGCAGTCCCGCCAGCTACATCCCGGCACCCGAATCATTCACTACCGTTGCTGCCTTCCGGCCCTGGCGGGGTTTGCAAACTATCGTCGCGAGAGAACCAACGGGACCGCCATTGAAAC
>JAYTQX010000323.1:0-1908 GCA_043746455.1 Pseudomonadota bacterium | reverse complement strand
GCGCCTCGGCGTATGCTCGCGCGATTCGCGTTACGGGAACCTCGTGATGGACAAACCGCTCGTCTCCCGCTACCTGCCGTTGGCGCTGTGCCTGGCCGTGTTCGCACTTGCGCTGGCGATGCTGTGGGACGGTACGCTCTGGCGCTGGCTGGCCGCAATCTTCGGTGCCCTGAGTCTGCTCGGCATCGTCGACGTGATGCAGACGCGCAACACGCTGCGGCGCAACTACCCGGTCATCAGCCACATCCGCTATTTCTTCGAATACGTGCGGCCGATGTTGCGCCAGTACATCGTCGAATCCGACACCGAGGAAGTGCCGTTCTCGCATGTGCAGCGCACGATCGTCTACCAGCGCGCCGCGAATGCGCTGGACAAGCGCCCGTTCGGCACCGAGCTGGACCTGTACGCGACGCAGTATGAGTGGATCAACCATTCGCTCGCACCGGCCAGGATCGACAGCGCCGATTTCCGCATCGCGATCGGCGGCGCGCAATGCACGCAGCCGTATTCGGCCAGCGTGTTCAACATCTCGGCGATGAGCTTCGGCGCGCTCTCTGCGAACGCGATTCGCGCGCTCAACGAGGGCGCGCGCCGCGGTGGCTTCTATCACGATACCGGCGAAGGCTCGCTGTCGCGCTATCACCGCGAAATGGGCGGTGACATCTGCTGGGAAATCGGTTCGGGCTATTTCGGCTGCCGCAACGACGACGGTACCTTCAGCGAAGAGAAATTCGTGGAGAATGCGATTTCTCCACAGGTAAAAATGATCGAAATCAAGTTGTCGCAGGGCGCCAAGCCCGGCCATGGCGGCGTGCTGCCGGCAGCCAAGGTCAGCGCGGAAATCGCGGCTGCGCGCGGAGTGCCAATGGGCGTGGATTGCGTTTCCCCGGCGGCGCACAGCGCGTTTTCGACGCCGATCGGCCTGCTCCAATTCGTCTCGCGCCTGCGCGAAAAATCCGGCGGCAAGCCAACCGGGTTCAAGCTCGCGCTCGGCCATCCCTGGGAATGGTTCGGTATCGCCAAGGCGATGCAGCAGTCGGGAATTTTGCCCGACTTTATCGTCGTCGACGGCGGCGAAGGCGGCACGGGCGCGGCGCCGCTCGAATTCACCGATCATGTGGGCGCACCGCTGCGCGAGGCGCTGATGCTCGTGCACAACACCCTGGTCGGCCTCGGTCTGCGCGATAAAGTCCGCGTCGGCGCGAGCGGCAAGGTCATCACCGCATTCGATCTGGCGCGCACGCTTGCGCTCGGCGCGGACTGGTGCAACGCCGCGCGCGGCTTCATGTTCGCGTTGGGGTGTATTCAATCGCAGAACTGCCATACCGACCGCTGCCCGACCGGTGTCGCCACCCAGGATCCGAGCCGCTGGAAAAAACTCAACGTGCCGGACAAGGCCGAGCGCGTGAAGATGTTCCACGAGAACACTTTGCACGCGCTCAAGGAACTGATCGCCGCCGCGGGCCTGACTCATCCGAGCGAACTCGGCCCTGAACATGTGATCCGCCGCGTCACCTCGACCGAGGTGCGTTCGCTGTCGGCGCTGTACCAGTTCGTCAGGCCGGGCGAATTGATCGACGGCATGCCGAACCACGCGGTGTTCAAGGTGTTCTGGAACGCCGCGCGCGCCGACACGTTCGCGGCGCCGCACAGCGTGCTCGAATTGCACCACACCAAGAGCCGCTAGCTCGACGCAAGTGCACGCCGCCGCGCCGGCGTGCCGATCAGATCGAGAAAATTGTTGAACACCGCATGCGCGGCATTCTCCATCGCGTCGATACGCGCAAACGTATCGGCGCGAATCGTGTCGGCGTCGCGGCCGAGGCCGGCGGCGATCAAATCGTCGCGATATTCAGGCAGGCCAAGCCAGCGCTCGATCAGCGGCTTGTTCACTTCGAGATGGAACTG
>JAYTQX010000322.1:0-8932 GCA_043746455.1 Pseudomonadota bacterium | reverse complement strand
GAGACTGCGACATATACCCCGCCGTACGCGGCGTATACCCGCCCAGAGGCGGTCGGGTGCAACGTCAACAACCAAGAAAAAACCATCAGGCTGACTGCGGCTGGGAGGGTCAGCCATACCGAACCACCTTTGCGCAACCAAAGATACGGCAAATAGCAGCCGACGATTTCTGCGATCGCCGTCAGCACGAAGAGCACCATCGTTTTAAATATCAGCATGCGCAGCTCCGTTGCATTTCAGATCCCACTGCAGCGGTCGGCGCGTGTGTTGCATGCGAACTGCATCGCCACACCGAAACACTGCGTCATCGCAGCGGCGCCGGACGCTTTCTCGCCTGTGGCCAGGTCGCACTGCGTAACAGTTCGACGAACCGCAGACCTGCGCGTCCGAGCCGCCGGTTTGTCCTGTGAACGAGCCTCGGCGTGAAGCGGTAGCGCGAGCCACCGACATAATTGAGCTCGCGCAATGCGCCGACTTTCAGCTCATTCTTAACGAGGAACAGCGGCATCCAGCCGAAGCCGACTCCCATCAATAACGCTTCCTTCTTCATCTGGAAGCTTGAAAGGTAAAAACTGCGTTCGCAGCCAAACAGATGACGATCGTATCCCTGTTCGTCGCTGGAGTGCTGTACGGATAGCTCGACGTGTTCCTGCAGCTCGGCCAGAGATACGCCTTTCGCCGAGGCGAGCGGATGGCTCGGTGCGAGGCATAGCACGCAGTCGATGGCCGGCAGCGTTTCTTCGTGCAAATAGGCATCTGCGGCATAGTCCACGACCAGCATCAGATCACCATCATCTTTCTCGAATTGCAGTTGCACACCGCGCAAATATCCCACCTTGACCTGGATGCGAGTCGGGACCTGATCCGCGGCAAGCGTTTTTAGCGCAGCGAGGGTCGGATGGAGCGGCAGGATGCCGTCGACGATGACCAAGAGGTTTGGCTCCCATCCCTGCGCGAACTGTCGCGCCGCCGACCGAACGCTTTGCGCCTGTGCGAGGAGGCGGCGGCCCTCCGCAAGGACGACTTCACCGGCGGGACTTAAGCGAACCCGGTAGCCCTCCCGATTGAACACAGAGATGCCGAGCTGCTTCTCGAGCTTCTGAATCTGGTGGCTGACCGCTGATTGAACCTTGTTGAGGTGCTCTGCCGCACGACCGACGCCGCCGTACCTTACAACCGCCTCCAAAGCTTCCAGTCCATTCAAATCGAGCTGCATAACCATCTCTTTTATAGATCATATCAATCGAAATCATACACTTTATTTGCTGGCTAGAACGCCCTAACCTGAGCCTCGAGCAAGCTGAGATTGTACTTTTGTTCAAACGCTACTCCGCTTTTGCCCTTGCCCGTCACGCGCTTTCCGGCGCTCCGTGGCCGCGCGTCTGGCGGGCTGCGGAGCCCAAGGCCGGCTACGATGTCATCATCATCGGCGGCGGCGGCCACGGGCTGGCAACCGCCTACTACCTCGCCGCCAATCACGGCGTCAGGAACGTGGCGGTGGTCGAACGGGCCTATATCGGCTCGGGCAACGTCGGCCGTAACACAACATTGGTGCGCTCCAACTATCTACTCGACGGCAATACACAATTCTTCGAGTATTCCCTCAAGCTGTGGGAAGGCCTTGCGCACGTGCTCAACTACAACGTCATGCTGTCGCAGCGCGGCCAAGTGGTTTTGGCGCACGGGCCCCCGCAACTCGACGTGTTGGCCCGAAAGGGCAACATCATGCGTTTAAACGGCATCGACGCGCAGATCCTGGAGCGCGACGACGTCAAGCGCTTGCTTCCCTATCTCGACTATTCGGCACACGCACGATTCCCGATATACGGCGGTCTGTTGCAGCGGCGCGCTGGGACGGTTCGTCATGATGCGGTGGCTTGGGGTTACGCGCGAGCCGCCGACGCGTTAGGCGTCGACATCGTAGAAAACTGCGAGGTCACGGGCTTTATCCGCGACAAGGACCGCATCGCCGGGGTCGAAACCAAGCGTGGGCACATCCGCGCCGAGCGGACCGCAATCTGCGTCGCCGGCCACTCATCGCACTTGGCTGCAATGGCTGGATTAAGGCTGCCCATCGAGAGTCACCTACTGCAGGCATTCGTCACGGAGCCGATAAAACCGTTTGTCGACCACGTGATCTCCTTCGGCGCGGAACTGTTCTACATATCCCAGTCCGATAAAGGCGGACTCGTATTCGGCGGACACATCGACGGCTTCAACAGTTACACACAGCGCGGTCAGTTCCCGAAGGTTCAGACCGTGGCCGAGTGCGCTATCGCGCTCATTCCATCGATCTCCAGACTCCGTCTACTGCGACACTGGGGTGGCATTCAGGACATGACGCCGGACGGGAGTCCATTCATCTGCCGCACACCCCTCGACGGGCTCTACCTGAACGGCGGCTGGTGCTATCAAGGGTTCAAGGCAACGCCGGCCGCCGGCACATGTTTCGCGCATACGATCGCTCACGACGACGAACACCCTCTCGTGCGTCATCTCGGACTCGACAGATTCAAGCGCGGCAACGGCCACGACGAGTACGGTCTCGGCAACTGGACCTACAAGCAGTAATTTCATGCTACGGATTCCGTGCCCCAATTGTGGCGAGCGAGACTACACGGAGTTTCGTTACGCTGGCGACGCCACCAAACAGCGGCCCGCGCACGGCAGCGGCGACCTCGAGGCTTGGCACGACTACGTGTTTCTGTTCGACAATCCGCAGGGCGCGCATCGTGAGTATTGGCAACATGTTCTCGGCTGCCGCCAATGGCTCGTGCTGGAGCGCGACACGGCCACCAATCGCGTCGGTCGCGCGGTGCTCGCTCGCGAGCTGGTGAAGCAATGAGCCGCGGACCGCACCGGCTGCCGCGTGGTGGCCGCATCGATCGCGAGCGGCGGCTGCGATTCTTTCTCGATGGACGGCCGCTGCACGGATTCGCCGGCGACACACTGGCGTCCGCCCTGCTCGCGAATGGCATCACGCTGATAGGACGCAGCTTCAAATACCACCGCCCCCGTGGTTTCCTCGCGGCGGGAGGCGAGGAGCCGAACGGCCTCTTTACGCTCGGCACCGGCGGACGCACCACGCCGAACGTCGCCGGCACCCTCACGGAGTTACACGACGGCTTGACTGCCGTGCGCCAGAACGGTTGGCCGTCGGTGAACTTTGATCTGATGGCATTGACTTCCTGGGCTGCGCCGCTGCTCGGCGCTGGGTTCTATTACAAGACATTCATGGGGCCGCGACGCGGCTCCTGGATGTTCTACGAGCCCTTCATCCGCCGCGCGGCGGGACTCGGCCGCGCGGTTCACGAGCACGATCCGGATCGCTACGAGACACGGCACCTATTCACCGATGTGCTCGTCATCGGAGCGGGGTCCGCGGGACTCGCGGCCGCCCGTGCGGCCGGACTCGCGGGCGCACGCGTCGTGCTCGCCGAACAGGACAGTTTACTTGGCGGCCGACTCTTGTCGGCCGGTATTGATGGCGCCGGTGAGCACTGGCGTGTGCGGATGTGCGAGTCGCTGCGGCGCCTCGCGAACGTCGAGATCCTGCGCCGTACCACGGCAATCGGCCTGTACGACGGCAACACGGTGGCGCTCGTCGAGCGATGCGGCAATGATCGACTCGATCCCGATCGGGACGAAGCACGCGAGAGCGTCGTGACGCTGCGTGCCCGCGCGATTGTCTACGCCACCGGCGCAATGGAGCGGCCGCTCGTGTTCAACGACAACGATCGCCCGGGGGTGATGCTGGCCTCCGCCGCACAGAGTTATCTCAATCGCTTTGCAGTCTCGATGGGACGCAGCGCCGTATTCGCGACCAACAATGACGGAGCTTGGCGTACCGCCCTCGAACTCGCCGCCAGCGGTACTGCCGTGACGATCCTCGATCAGCGCAAAACCGTGGACGGGACGCTGTGCCAATTGGCGCACCGAGCGGGCGTCGCAGTGCAGACAGGGACGCTCCTCACCCGTGCACTCGGCGGCCGTGCCGTGGAGGGTGTGCTTTTCACGATGGCAGGATCCACTCGCGCACGACGTCTCCAATGCGATCTCCTGTGCGTCTCCGGCGGCTGGTCGCCCACGCTGCATCTCACCTCGCACACTGGCATCAAACCGGTGTATATGGCCGCAATCGATGCGTTCGTGCCCGGCGGCTTCGCCGCTGGCCACTTCGGCGCAGGGGCAGTGATGGGCGAATTCTCGCTCGTTGCGGCGATCGATGCAGGGAGTGAGGCCGGGCTGAGCGCCGCGCGTCACGCGGGTTACACGGGCGCCGTGGACCAATGTGTCGTTGCGCAGGAGGCGGACGCCCCCTACCGCGTCGAACCGGCGCTGGCACCTGCGCCGTCCGGGCGGGGCAAGGCCTTCATCGATTTCCAGAATGACGTAACGACCCGCGACCTCATGATCGCGCATCAGGAAGGATTTGTATCGGTCGAGCATCTGAAGCGGTACACCACGCTCGGCATGGGAACGGATCAAGGCAAAACCAGCAACTTCAACGCCATTCGGCTGAGCGCCGCCGAGCGCGGTCTGGAGATTGCCGCGGCGGGGACGACGACATTCCGCCCCCCCTACATGCCGGTGTCGATCGGCGCGCTCGCCGGCCGAAATATTGGGCAGCACTTCCGCCCGATCCGCCGCTCGCCGCTGCACGACTGGCACGTCGAGAACGGCGCTGCGCTGATCGAGGCGGGCCCCTGGCTGCGCGCGTGGTACTACCGTTGGGCCGGCGCCGGCGTAAAGAGCGCTTACGTCGCGGAAATGCAGCTGGTGCGCAGCGGCGTCGGTCTTGCCGACGTATCATCCCTCGGCAAGATCGATGTGCAAGGACCAGACGCCGCCGAGTTTCTTAACCGGCTGTACGTCAACGCCTTTGCCAAACTCCCTGTCGGCAAAGCGCGCTACGGCGTGATGCTGAACGATGATGCCACGGTACTCGATGACGGCACCTGTGCGCGGTTCGCTGAAACGCGGTATTTCATCACGACTACCACCGCGCAGGCAGAGGAGGTTATATCGCGCCTCGAATTCCTGCTGCAAACCGCATGGGTCGATCTCGACGTTCAGGTCGTGCCATTGACCGACGAGTGGTGCGGCATGTCGGTCGCCGGACCCAAAGCGCGCTCCGCGCTGGGACTCGCGTTGCCGGATCAGGACTTCTCGGACTCGAGCCTGCCGCACATGGGCTGCCGCGAGATCGACCTCGCGGGCGTCCCTTTGCGGATCCTGCGCCTCAGTTTTTCCGGCGAACTCGCTTTCGAACTGTACGTACCCGCCGATCACGGCGTTGCCCTATGGGAGCGGCTCCTCGCGCGCGCTGCACCGCTCGGTATCCGTCCTTACGGCCTCGAGGCGCTGGCATCGCTGCGCATCGAGAAGGGGCACGTCGCCGGACTCGAGCTCGATCACCGCAACACGATCGATGACCTTGGGCTCGGTAAAATGGCGGCCAAGGACAAACACTTCGTCGGCTGTGCGCTGCGTGAGCGTGCGGATCTTCGCGCTCCGCAACGCTGGAGCCTCGTCGGCCTTGAATGCCTGGAGCCGACGGCAAAGCTCCGGGGCGGCGCCATCCTTTTTGCGAGTGATGATCCGATCGCAGGTCACGGCCGCGGTTACGTGACTTCGGTGACTTGGTCGACGGTGCTTGCAAAGTTCATAGCGCTCGGGCTCTACCAGGGCGGACTGAATCACGAGGGACAGGAGGTCGTGTGCGCTTACCCCCTCAAAGGCGAGCAAGTGCGCGCACGCATAGTCTCGCCCATTTTCATCGATCCAAACGCAGAGCGCCTGCGTGTTTGAGCGGCGTTCGGCACTTGCGGGGAAAATCGCGGCGGGCGGGCGCGACGGCGTGCGCGGCCAGAGAACACTGCGGATCAGCGAGGTTCGCGGCTGGGGGCTCGCACAGATCGCGGTCTTTGGCGGCCGTGAAGTCGAGTTCGGCCACGCCTTGCGCCCTCTTGTCGACGCAGACCTGCCGTCGGCGGTCGGCATGCAGATCGCTGGTAAGCGGGCGAAGATTTTCAGAACAACTCAAAACCAGTATTGGGTGGTCACGACCGACGCGCCACTGATGGCAGAGCTCGCACTCGGGGTGCCCCCCGCGGTAGGCACTGTCACGGCCCTCTCTCACAGCCGCGTGCGGCTTGCTGTGGAGGGACCGGCGGTGCGCACGCTGCTCGCGAAGGGCATCGCAATTGACCTACACTCCACGGTGTTTCGGGTCGGTCATTTCGCCCAGACCGGCCTGCAACACACCGGCATTTTAATCGAGCGCAGTGGCGCAGACCGCTATGAGCTGTTCTTGCCACGGACGTTTGCGGCCTCAATCTGGGACTGGCTGGTCGATGCGGCGCTGCCGCTAGGCTATGACGTGCGGGTGCAAGAGGATCACCGGACTTGAGGATATAACGCATGAAATCCCATACTCGAGTCGCGGTTATCGGCGGCGGCGTCGTCGGCTGTAGCGTCCTTTACCATCTGACCAAGGCAGGTTGGAAGGATGTCGTGCTGATCGAGCGCGACCAGTTGACTTCAGGCTCGACCTGGCACGCGGCCGGGGGATTCCACACCCTCAATGGCGATCCGAACGTCGCCAAGCTGCAGGGTTACACGATTGGTCTATACGATGAACTCGAGAGGATTTCTGGCCAGTCCTGCGGCTTGCATCGTGCCGGCGGATTGCTGCTCGCCGACACACCGGAGCGCATGGAATGGCTCAAGATGGCCCATGCCCGCGCGCGATATTTAGGCCTGGAGACGGCGCTGCTGAGTCCGCGGGAGGCGAAAGACTTGCACCCTCTGATGGAGGAGCGGTTCTTCGTGGGGGCGATGCTCGATGCTGCCGACGGCAACCTCGATCCGTACGGCACCACACAGGCTTACGCCACCGCGGCGCGGATCGGCGGCGCCGAAATCTACCTGCAGACTCCGGTCACGGCGCTGGCCAGACGCCAAAACGGCACTTGGGACGTGAGCACCGAGAGGGGCATCATCAATGCCGAGCACGTCGTCAACGCGGGCGGACTCTGGGCGCGCGAGATCGGTCGATTCGTCGGCATCGAACTACCGGTGCTCGCGATGGAACATATGTACCTGGTCATCGACGATATGCCTGAAGTGGTCGACTTCAACCGAGCGCACGGTCACGAACTGCCCCATGTCATAGATTTCAAGGCAGAGATGTATTTGCGGCAGGAGCGCAACGGCATGGTGCTCGGTACATACGAGAAGGCCTGCGTGCCATGGCAGCCGCGGCAAACACCTTGGGAGTTTCGCGCCGAACTGTTGCCGCCCGACCTGGATCGAATCGCGCCGTCTCTCGAGATCGGCTTTCGGCATTTTCCGGCCATGGAAAATGCAGGCATCAAACGCATCATCAACGGCCCGTTCACCTTCTCCCCGGACGGCAATCCGCTCGTCGGACCGATGCCGGGTGTGCCGGGATTCTGGTGCGCATGTGCGGTGATGGCAGGGTTTAGTCAAGGCGGCGGCGTGGGCCTCGCGCTCTCGCAGTGGATGGTAAACGGCGATCCTGGTTTTGACGTTTGGGCGATGGACGTGGCGCGCTACGGCGAATGGGCGACGCGCAGCTACACGAACGAAAAGGTGCGCGAAAACTATTCGCGGCGCTTCTCGATTCGTTTTCCAAATGAAGAGCTGCCGGCGGCGCGGCCGCACCTGACAACGCCGCTCTATGATCTCATGCTGAGCCAAGGCGCAGTGATGGGTGACAGCTGGGGACTCGAGACGCCGCTATGGTTCGCACCTGCGGGCATCGAACCCAAGGATATCGTCTCGTTCCACCGCTCCAACGATTTCGCGCACGTGAAGGCAGAGTGCATGGGCGTGCGCGATCGTGTCGGCGTGACAGAGATCGCCAACTTCGCGAAGTACGAATTCAGCGGCGCCGGCGCCGAGGCCTATCTATCGCGACTGATGACCAACAAAATGCCCCGCCAGGGCCGACTCGTGTTGACACCGATGCTGAATCATCATGGCAAACTCATCGGTGACTTCACCATCGCGAAGGCGTCCTCGGAACGATTCATGATGTGGGGCTCGTCGCAGGCGCAGATCTATCACATGCGCTGGTTCGCCGCCCTACTGCCGACCGACGGCTCCGTGCGCATCAAGCGCTTCGACATGGGGCTCGTCGGCGTGTCGATCGCCGGCCCGCGCTCGCGCGAAGTCTTGCAGCGACTGACCGACGAGGATGTGTCCGCGCGCGCCTTCCGCTTCCTGGATCATCGTTCCATTGACCTTGCGAACGCGCCGGCGATGATCAACCGCCTCACCTACACCGGCGACCTCGGCTTTGAGATCTGGGTGGCACCGGAATACCAACGCCGTCTGTACACCGCCATACTGGATGCAGGGCGTGATTTCGGCATCGTGAACTTCGGCATGCGCGCACTCCTCTGCATGCGGCTCGAGAAAAATTTCCCGACCTGGTACCGCGAGCTGCGTCCCATTTACGGCGCGTACGAAGCGGGTCTGGAGCGTTTCGTCGACCTTTCGAAAGCTGATTTCATCGGGCGCGCGGCGGCAATACAAGAAAAGGAAAGTGGCGGCGTGCTGCGCCGGGTCAGCATGATCGTCGATGCCACCGACGCGGACGTCTTGGGCGACGAGCCGATCTGGCACGGTGACCAAGTGGTAGGTTGGGTCACATCGGGCGGTTATGGGCATTTTGTCGATCGATCTCTCGCGCAGGGCTACGTGCCTAGCGCGCTTGCGAACGAGAAGGGTCCGCGCTCCTTTGACATCGAGATCCTCGGCGACCGTCGCCCGGCCACGATCATACTTGAGCCGCTGTTTGATCCTCAAGGTGAGCGCATGCGCATGTGACCGAGGTGTGTCTACCGGAGAAAGTCTGCGGGTGCATGACATGCGGAAAATGCCGCGCTCGGCGTGTATCCGG
>JAYTQX010000321.1:0-3817 GCA_043746455.1 Pseudomonadota bacterium | reverse complement strand
GGAAACGGAGCTCAAGTCGACACCAAGCAAGATCAGTCTACAACCCGCACCAGTGCTTGCTCCTGACTACAGCGTTGGTCAATTAACCGGACAGTAGTGGTTCAGAATATAAAAAGCCGCATTTGGAATCACTTCGGCGCCACGCACACCGTGCAGAGTCCAGGCCAGAATCAGACGCACACATGCTGCTTCTCAGTGCTGGATGGATCGTCGTATCGCGCGATCCAGAATTTCGAGGCCAGCTCTGTGAGCTCTGTGTGTAATCTGGCTCAGTTCGCTTTTGGTGCGATGCCCGCATCAAGTTGCTCGATCATCGCCGATGGTGGTTGTTCGCTTTCCTGCAGCCGCTTTGCTACTGCGGCGGCTCGACGCATCACTCGCAACATGTTGCCGCCGGCAAGTTTGGAGAGATCCTCATCGCTCCATCCGCGTCGCGCGAGTTCAACAAAGAGCGCCGGATACGTGTCGACACCTTCGAGTCCTTTCGGCGTGTCGGGTATGCCGTCAAAGTCCGAACCGATTCCGACGCAGTCGATCCCGGCAATATTGCGTAGATGCACAATGTGGTCGGCCACCATCGCCAGCGTCACGACAGGTTTGGGATGCTGCCTATCCCAAACATCCATCGCTGCCTTGGCACGCTCGGGTTGCCCGATATACAGGCCAGCGTAGGGAGGCGAGTTGAAGCGTGTCTGTTCGGCCGCGCGATCAGCAGACCAGCGGTTGTAGGCGGCCGATACGTAGAATGTCGCGAAGGTCGCCATCACGATGCCATGGTTGCGCGCAACCATGGTTAGCACATCGTCGGGCACGTCGCGCGGATGATCGTCGAGTGCGCGCGCGCCGGAGTGCGAGAAGATCACCGGCGCGGCGGATGTTTTAAGCGCATCTCGCATGGTGTCTGGCGACACATGGCTCAGATCGACCAGCATGCCGAGCCGATTCATTTCATGTACTACGACTTTGCCAAAGGGTGTCAAACCACGATGCTTGGGCGCATCCGTGGCCGAATCGGCCCAGTCATTGTCGAGGGTGTGCGTGAGGGTCATGTAACGCGCGCCAAGCACATACATCTGGCGCAGCACTGCCAGCGAGTCGTCAATCTGATGACCGCCCTCGATGCCTATCAGCGAGGCGACGCGCCCGGCCTTTTGCTCTCGAACAATGTCGTCGGCCGAATACGCCATCTGCAGATCGCGCGGATAGCGGGCGACGAAATTACGCACGATGTCGATCTGTTCAAGCGCCATCTTCACTGCCGCAGGACCGGTGACGGTCGGCGGAATCCAGACAGACCAGAACTGCGCACCGACATGGCCTTGGCGCAATCGTGGGATATCTGTCATCAGCGGAGGTGGTATTTCACCGTCTTCCAGTTTCAGCGGCAGATTCGCGGTGCTGACGCTTAAATCCACATTGCTTGCGCTGCCGAAACGCTGTCGAATTTCCCAGGCCAAGTCATTGTGTCCATCGATCAGCGGCGTCTGCGCCAGCACGCGATCAACCCGTGCGACAAGAACGGCATCGGCGGATGGTGTCGTTGAAGAAGCTGCAGTTGGAGCCATCATGGCCAGAGCGATCAACCAAGCAGTGCGAAGATCAGAAGTCATAGGAGGTACTCGATCATTAGGTGACAAACGGGTCTGGTGGAATTTAACAGCAGCCGCGGCCACCGAACGTTTCGCTCATCTGCGCAGGCCGCCGACTGATTAGGACTGGGCGCGTTCTTCCAACACGGCGTCGACCAACCGATCGAACGACTCGCCGCCTCGAATTGGATCGGCCACTGGCAACTCAAGCGTTTGGCTGGATCGTGCGCAAAGCTCGTGCGCCGCAGCGGCGTCCATGCGCGTCGTATTCATGCTGACACCGGCGCAACGAATGTCGTGGTTAGTGAGTCGCCCGAGCTGCACAGTCAAGTCAATCACCTCCTTGATGCTTGGGAGCGGGAACTCGGGATGACCAAGCACATGCATGCGACCGGGCTCGTGGCACACCACGAACACGTCCGGCTGGCTGCCGTGCAGTAAACCGAGCGATACGCCGGCATAGGCTGGGTGGAATAGCGAGCCCTGACCTTCGATCACGTCCCAGTGAGCGGGCGCTGCATTCGGACTGAGCATTTCTGCTGCGCCGGCTTCGAAATCAGCGATCACCGCGTCCAGAGGAATTCCGCCACCGGCAATCAGGATGCCGGTCTGACCGGTCGCGCGAAAGTCGACGGCCACGCCGCGCGATGCCATCGCGCGCGCCAATGCCAACGCTGTGTATTTTTTGCCTAGCGCACAATCGGTACCGACCGTAAGAAGTCGCTTGCCGCTGCGCTTTTTCCCCGAAGCGATGGTTATCGCCGGTGGTGGGGTACGGATATCGATCAGACGTCTGCCCAGCCGTCGCGCTGCCGCATTCAAAGCGGGCAAGTCCGCCAGTCGCATGTGCATGCCGCTGACAATATCCAACCCTGCCTCGAGGGCTGCTATCAGTGGTTCGATCCACGCCTCCGGAATAAAGCCACCCGGGTTGGCGACACCGATAACCAGACCGCGCGCGCCGCGTGCGTATGCTTCTTCCGGCGCCAACTCCGGAAGCCCGGTTGTGACTGTCGCACCGCACGACCATTCGCCGACGCAGCGATCTCCTGCCCAATCGCACAACCCCAGCGCCGTTTTGGCGTAAGCCAGTTCGGTGGTGTCGCCAAGAAACAGAAGATAAGGTTGCGGCAGCCGACTTGGCTCCGTATCCACCAATGAAGGAAGCGCATTCATTGCGAGCTGGCTCCTGACGTGCATTAATTGCAGTTCGATGCGTGTGGCGGAGAAATACAACCCTGTTTCGAGGCACCTATCGGAGTAAATCTCAGATCCTGATAGTCCCAGCTGAAATCGGCTGTCGGCGATATGGCTTTCATGGACATCCGATCGATGCTGCCGTTCGGCTTCAGTGCAAACGTGACGTAAGCATCCTCGACATCAGGCATCACCCAATGCGTGCGGAAGGTGTCGTATTGGACGTGTTCGAGGGCGCCATGCAGGCCAGGCGTGCGATCCAGACTGAGGCTCAGCGCGCCGCCGGTTGCCTTGCTTTGCGAGAGAGTCGCAGTGCCATACCACGGATCACTGTATGTGCCGGCGTAAGCCGACAGCGGCAGTGACGGCCCGCTCTCTGGATGCGCTGCGGCATGCCGCTTTTGTAACGCTGCAACGGCATTGGCCGTGATGCCGTCAAATGCGTTCTTATAGATCGCTATCCAATCGGGGGACGTCAAGCCCAGAACGCTGTCGAGAAGCTGCTCACGCATCGCGAACAATGCGCCGACATCCTCGGAGTTAAGCATGATCGCAAACGCGGCATGCTTTTCCGGAATGATCACGACGGCAGATACGCCGCCTAGTACGCCGCCCAGATGAGTGACGATCTTGTGTCCGCGGTAATCCTGTATTTCAACGCCGAGCGCATACGCATCGAACTGCGGCGTCGCCAACTTCAGCGTGGGCGGTGCAGCGAGCGTTGGGATCAATGTCTGGGGCGTCCATAACGCGTTCGAGGCGGCCTCACTGAACACTCGCGCGCCGCTTTCCGATATGCCGTGCTTTAACTGCACCTGCAACCACCGCCCCATGTCTGCGGCGCTGACTTGCATCGCACCTGCTGGCGCAAAGGTGGTGCCGGTCAAAACCGTGGTGAGCACAGCCTGCTTGCCGGCACCGCGCACAGGCGTCGAATTTTTTGCATGAAGTGCGACTTGGTCTGGGTCACGCGCATCGATGCTTACCTGCGTCTCGTGCATGCCCGCTGGATCAAGGATATGTTGCTGAAT
>JAYTQX010000320.1:0-6500 GCA_043746455.1 Pseudomonadota bacterium | reverse complement strand
CACTTGCCGTCCTCGACCGCCTGCACGGTGAGATCCATCTTGCCGCCGACGCAATCGCCGCCTGCGTATACTTTTTCCAGCGAGGTCGCGTAGTCGGCATTCACCACGATGCGTCCTTTCGCGATCTGCAGGACATCGGCGCCACCACCGTCGTTCGCGGGAACCAATACCTGTCCAATCGCCTTGAGTACGACGTCGGCATCCAGGTGCAGCATGTCGCCCGTACCGAGCAGGCGGCCCGTGTCGTCGAGCTGGGTGTATTCGAAATCGATGCCGCTGACGGCGCCGTCGCGTGCGCGGATGCGCTTGGGCGCCGCCCAGCAGATCACGTTGACGCCTTCGCTCTTGGCGAACTCCTGCTCGACTGCCGTCGCGCTCATCGTCGCCGTGCCGCGGCGATAGACCAGCGACACCGACTCGGCGCCGAGTTTGCGGCTCTGCACGGACGCATCGATCGCGGTATTGCCGCCGCCGATCACGACCACGCGCCGGCCCACCGTCAGCTTCGACAGCTCCGCGGCCTGGCGCAGTTCGGCGATGAAATCGACCGCATTGCGCACACCAGCGAGCTGCTCGCCTTCGATGCCGAGCGCATTCACGCCGGTGAGGCCGATGCCGAGGAACACCGCGTCGAAATCGCGGCGCAGATCGGCGAGTTCGAGATTGCCGCCAAGCGTCTGGCCGGTCTGTACATCGATGCCGCCGATTGACAGCAGCCATTCGATCTCGCGCGCGGCGAAGTCGAGCACCTTGTAGCGTGCGATACCGTACTCGTTGAGTCCGCCGGCCTTGAGCCTGGAATCGAAGATCGTTACGCGATGTCCCGCGCGCGCGAGTGCATGCGAGCACGCGAGACCTGCCGGCCCGGCGCCGACGACAGCGACTTTCTTGCCAGTATCGGCGGCGCGCTCGAACAGCGGCGTGTTGGTGTCGAATACCCAGTCGGTCGCATAGCGCTGCAGCGCACTGATCGCGACGGGCGCCTTCTCGTGCGGATGATTGCGTACGCAATCGCCTTCGCAGAGGATCTCGGTTGGGCACACGCGCGAACACATGCCGCCAAGGATATTCGCGCCGAGAATTTCCTCGGCCGCGCCGCGCAGATTGCCGGTGGCGATGCCGCGGATGAACTGCGGAATGTCGATGCCGGTCGGGCAGGCGGCGATGCAGGGCGCGTCGAAGCAGAAGTGACAGCGCTGCGCGGCGACCAGCGCCGTCTGCCGGTCGAGCGGCGGCGCGATGTCCGCATAGTTGTCGGCCAGCGCCGCGGTGGGGAATCGCCCTGCTGCAATATCGGCAAATTCTTTACGCGGCATCTGATCCCCTGCTGATATCTATTCGGCTCGTTGACATTAAGTAAAAAGACGCCGACGCGAAAAACACGAAGAAAAGCGAAGAACACGCAGAAATGATTCAGGTTGCTAAGTTTTTCTTTGGTGTTCTTCGCGTACTTCGCGGTTCAATCTTTGTTCTTGATCTTCCGACATTCACCCGGCGGCGCGGATCGACTCGCCCACTACCGCGATCATGCGTTCAATTTCCGCCGGCGTGGAAATCACCGGTGGCGCCATCGCGATGATATCGCCGGTGAAGCGCAGCAGCATGCCGCGCCGCAAGGCATGCTCGAACACGCGTAGCGCGCGTACGCCGGGCTGGCCCGCGAGCGGCGCGAATTCGACTGCGGCAGACACGCCGATGTTGCGGATGTCGATCACGTTCGGCTCGCCCTTGAGCGAATGCACCGCGGTCTCGAGCAGTTTGGCCAGCGCGCCCATGCGCGCCGGCACGTCTTCCTCGTGCAGGATATCCAGCGTCGCGTTCGCTGCGGCGACCGCGAGCGGATGTCCGGAATAGGTGTAGCCGTGGAAAAATTCCACGACATGATCGGGTCCCTGCATGAAGGTGTCGTAGATGCCCTGGCGCGCGATCACGCCGCCCATCGGCACGGTGCCGTTGTTCACGCATTTGGCGAAGGTGATGAGGTCTGGCGTCACGCCGAACGCCTGCGCACCGAACCAGTGGCCGAGACGGCCGAAACCGCAGATCACCTCATCGAAGATCAAAAGTATACCGTGCCTGTCGCAGATCTCGCGCAGGCGATTCAGATAGCCGACCGGCGGCACGACCACGCCGGCCGAGCCCTGCATCGGCTCGACGATCACCGCGGCGATGGTCGAGGCATCATGTAGCGCGACGATGCGCTCCAGCTCGTCTGCGAGATGCGTGCCCCACGTGGGCTGGCCGCGCGAGAACGCCATGTCCTTCAAACTGTGCGTGTGCGGCAGATGATCGACGCCGAGCATCATCGCCGGTGCAAACATCTTGCGATTGGCGACCATGCCACCGACCGAAATGCCGCCAAGGCCCACGCCGTGATAGCCTTTTTCGCGTCCGATGATGCGCGTGCGCGCGCCCTCGCCGCGCAGACGGTGGTAGGCGATCGCCATTTTGATCGCGGTGTCGACCGCTTCGGAACCGGAGTTGGCGAAAAACACACGATTCAGATCCGCCGGCGCAACCTCGGCGATGCGCTCGGCCAGCCGAAATGTCTCCGGCGAGGCCATCTGGAATGCGGGGATATAGTCCGCCGTATCGAGCTGGCGCTTGACCGCCTCGACGATTTTCGCGGGCCGGTGGCCGAGCATGGAACACCACAGACCGGACAGGCAATCGAACACCTGCTTGCCCTCGGCGGTCGTGTAGTACGCGCCCTGAGCACCGACGATCAGGCGATCGAGCGGCCGCGTGCGCTTGAAATAACGGTTGTGCGTGTACGGCATCCAGTACGGATCGAGATTCATATCGCCGTAATCGGATGCCTGAAGGGTGGCGTCAGTCATGGCCTTGCCCCTGCGTGGCAGGCGACGCTAGTTCCGTTGCTTTTCGATTGCGCACCTTGAAGCCTCTTTGTTCGCCACTGTGACTGACAGCTTGCGAGGATGCGTCGAGGTGGTTCGTGCGCGCCGCGCGGGCGGGAAGCTCCAAGGATCGCGTATCGTCGCCGTCAAGGTCGATAAGCTAAAGACTACACCACGGATATGGCGATGCAAGTCCCTGACTTGTGCTACGCAACTCTGCGCAGCTAGAAACGTGCGTGCTCCAGCGGTCGCTGCCGGTGCATAAGCGCCCATTCCACTTGCTCGGCCAATGCGGCCTCGCCGAGCAGGCGCAGGATTTCGCGCTGCTCGACAGGGTTGGCGGAGCGATCCAGCGCTGCGCGCGCGTCGACGAACAGGCGCTGCATGAAGCGGTATTGCTTGATCAGTTCCTTGTCCGCCTTCTTGTAGGCGTAGGCCTCGCGCACCGCGCCGACGATGGAGAACACCGCCATGGCGACAACCAGGCTGTTCTTCGCATCCGCCGACAATTGACTCGCCAGCAGCGCCAGCACGACGCTGATGCCGATACCCACGCACAATGCCGCAGCGCCGATCGCCTCGGTCACGCGATGCGTACGCGCCCGCTGCGCCGCCTTGCGCTGGTAGTACTCGAGCTGGCCGCCTTGCTCAGTGTCGCCGACCCATTCGCGGATGACACTGTGCAACTCCAGCGCCGGGTTTTGGCGGACGCAAAACGCGCTTTCCAGTGCCGCGCTGCGCATGGCGTTGCGAATCCAGCCGAGTTCCACGTCCTGCTTCTGCAGGAAATTGTCGCGTGCAAACTCCGGGTCGCCGGTGAGCGAAATCCCGGCACGGCGCCAATACGATTGCACGCGCAGGCCTTCGGCAAGCGCGCGATAGTCCAGATATTTGCGATGCCAGCTGCGGCGGTTGGCGATCACGACGACCAGACCGCCGAGCGCGAACAGCAGCAGGAACACATTGAGCATCTCGTCCTGTGCAGGCAGATTGTCGTAAACCGTGAACGCGATGCCCATCAGCGCGGCCAGGGTATACAGCGTGCGCATCGCGAACAGCACACGCCGCTGGAAATGCAGCGCCAGCCAGTCCGCGGCGTGGAACAAGCCATCGAGCACCGAAGGTGAAGCCTGCGTGGCGCCGTCGGCGTTGGCGGGACGCAGCGCTTCGCGCGCGTCGATGCGCGCTTGATATTTGGCACGGTCCGCGTTGAACTCGCAGGTCTGCGCGAACATCGCGTGAAATTCACCGGGCATCGGCCCGGCGCCAGGCAGTACGCTGCCGGCAACGCGCCAGAACGTCTGCAGCGGCTGCAACGGCGCCGCCGGCGATCCATCCGCCGCGTCGCGCGAGCATACGATGTGGTAGAGCAGGCGCTGGTGGTCATTGCTCAGCAGACTGGCTTTTCCCGAGTTTTGCCGGCGCTCGAGCGTTGCGGGTTTGAGTCCGCTCAGGTGGTAGCGGACGATCTGCGCGGTGCCACCGAGCAAATCGGTTTCCTTGCCGTCCCAGATCGCGAGCAGGATATGGCAGTGGGCGGAGACATAGATGCCGGCGTTGGCATAGCGCCGGTCGCGTTCGCTGGCGGACGAAAAATTGGTCTCGCCATCACCCGCATCTTCACCCAGGTCTTCCAGCTCGATGATTTCCGCCCGATCACATAGCCCGTCGAATCGAGCGCGCGATGCGGCGGTGGCAAAATCCTGCGCGTACTGCGCACGCGTCATCGGCAATGGTGCAACGAGCCGGACTCCGCCAGCGAGCGCTTCCTCGGCCACCCACTGATCGCCGCCCTCGGCCAGCGCCGAAATCACGAGCAATGGAAGATCGGGAAACTCGGTCCACAGCACAGCGAAGAGCTCGCATATGCGAGCACGCACGGCCGCCTCTTCACGCGCGGGGATATTGCGGTGGCTCGTGACCCCGATCGCGATCGGAACGGCGGTCCGTCGACGCGGATTCGCCGGCGCTGAACTCAGCATGGAGGCAGAAAATTCACGGTAGTGTCGAATACTTCGTACCGCCGACCTCGATTGTCAGTTTGTATCGCCAAGTTCCCTTTGTGCTTGTGCTGTTATTGAGATCGCTCATCTTCAGGTGTTTTTTCTTCGGAGTCGGCAGAGCGGGGCCGAACGGACTGGGTGGTTTGGGATTAGGCAGCCAGGCAAAGGAAACGAAACTGCCTTGGTAAGCGTTTCCGGATAATTTCCAGGTGATCGTTTGAGTATTTGCACCATGCTTGACATGGTTTGCGTTGCCGCTCTCATTCACGTCGACGTACCAGCCGCTTGATGTTTGTACCAACGTTACCTTGAGAACATTCGCCATCGGAATCTCCTTATTAAGGGGGTGAGCGATCTGCTACTACCGAAGCATGCGCTTTCACCGCTACTCTGGGAGTACGGGGCAGGGAACGATGTTCAAACAACAGAATCCCATGTGCGGATTCTGTCTCGCGGCGTTGCTAGTTATTTTTTATTGTCGGACTTGAGATGGTGGCCGGACCGGGTCCAGATTTGGGCGCCGGGATCGACTTACCCTTACTGACAACCTTCTTCTTGCCAGCCGGGGCGGCTTTGATGCCTTTGCTCGCTTTAGGGGTTTTGGACATAACTGTCTCCATAGTGGTTTGGGTCTTGCGCTGCTGGCTTGGGCGCGCAAACGTGCATCCTTGGTTTGCTGGGCGCTTTTCGGCACGCGCCCAGGCATTTGTTCGTTACTGGCTCAAAGCAGCCCCGCGCTAGTTGTTCTTGATGGTTGGGCTACTGCCCCCGCCCACCATGGGATGCTTCGCATGACTATGCATAGCGGTACCGTTGGTACTGTAGTTGGTGCCCTGGTAGCTCACAGTAATCGTATACGCGTAGTCGCCGGCGGCGGTGTTGTCGTCTTGCACCGTTATCTGCGAAGCGGTAACAGACAACTGTGAAAATGGCGGGTTTGGCAGTCCGGTTAACGAAACGAAAGTGAAGGTCTGCTGTGCGTACGGCGTCCATTCGATCTGGTGATTGCCGTTGTTGACCGATTGCTGATGGGGGATCGTCGTCACTGGTGGATTGGCGGTGGTATCGAGCTTCACTTGTATCTGGGCCATGACTGTACTCCTTCGCATTGCGCTTGTTGGCGGCTCTTTATAAAGGCGGGCCGTAACGCCTTGGGTGGAAACTTATTGCAGTCGAATCCAAGTTCACCGCGAATCGTTCGGCGCGCGCTGAATCGTTGGGGTTCATCACGAACCCTTGTTGCTTGCTGCCTGCAAACGCTCCTGGAACGCCGTATTGACCGGATAGTCGATATGCTCGCGCTGCAAGGCCGCGACCAGCGCCAGATCGCGATAACCCGACTCCCACAGGCGCTGAATCAAAGACTGCGCTTCGGGTTTTCTGTCGAGCCCTAAAAGCGCCTCGACTTGCAATGCAAGCAAGCGCGGATCCGACGTGCCGCTCTTCACTGCTTTGATTGCGGCCGACGCATCTTGGCGCAATTGCTGCGCGGCCTGCGCATCGTCAGTGACGGTTGCAAGCAACAGCTTCGCATTGATCGTGGCCAAAACCAGGGCGCGGTCGTCGGGCTGTTGGACAAGCAGCGGTGCAAGTATGTCCAACGCTGCTTTCGTCTCGTTGCGTGTCTCATTGCGGTCGC
>JAYTQX010000319.1:0-3430 GCA_043746455.1 Pseudomonadota bacterium | reverse complement strand
TGCGTGAGGCGCCTGCGTGTCGCCTCGCGCACGGCTTCGTTCCGCTTCCGCGACGGCAGCGTCGATCCGCGCGAGATTGGCAAACAGCTCCGTGTCGGTTCGATCCTCGAAGGCAGCGTGCGCAAGTCGGGCGAACGCCTGCGCATCACCGCGCAGTTGATCGATGCGGTGAGCGGCTTTCATCTTTGGTCGGAAACTTACGACCGACGGATCGAGGATGTATTCGCGATCCAGACCGAGATTGCGCGCAAGGTGTCGGCTGCGCTGCGCGTGTCGCTCACCGGCGACCAGGCTGCGCGCGCGGAACGCTACGCGCCGCGCGACCTGCGCGCGCACGAGTTCTATCTGCGCGGACGCCAGCTCGTCGGCCGCATCGGCGTGCAGGAGTGGAGGCAGTCGCACGTATTCTTCCGGCGCGCGATCGAACTCGATCCGGAATACGCCCAGGCGCATGCCGGGCTCGCCGATGCTCTCGCGCAACTGCTCCTGTGGCGCTTTGCCAAGCCGGAGGACGTGCTGCCGGAGGCAACGCGCGCGGCGCATCGTGCGCTCGAGCTGGCACCGGATCTGGCCGAAGCGCATGTCGCGATGGGACATGTGCGTTCGCTGACCGGCGATCACGACGGCGCCGTGCGCTCGTTCCAGCGCGCGCTGGAACTCAATCCGGAACTGTTCGAGGCGCATTATTATTTTGCCCGACACTGTCAGGCCCACGGCGACTACGCGCGCGCGCTGGAGCTGTTCCTCTCGGCCTACGCCGTGCGGCCCGACGATTACACAGTGCTTGCGCTGGCCGTACCGATACTCGACCAATTCGGCCGGCATCAAGAGGCGGAAGCGATGGCGCGCGATGCCGAGGCGGGGCTGCGCCACACTCTCGAACTCGATCCCGACAATTCCCGAGTGAACAATTTTCTGGCGGGCCTGCTCGTGCGACTCGGACGGCGCGAGGAGGGTATCCCTTACGTGGAATCGGCGCTGCGGGCGCGGCCGGACGACTATGGAACGCTGTACAACGCGGCCTGCTACTTCAGTCTCGCAGGCGACAGCGAACGCGCCATTGATCTGCTCGAACGAGCCTGTGAATTCGGTAGCGGCAGCCGCGACTGGTTCGAACACGATCACGATCTGGATACGCTGCGCGACGACCCGCGCTTCCAGGCGCTGTTCGCACGGTTGGACTAGGACAGACAAACCGGTTGATCTGGGAGTCGACCGCTCAGGAGCCGGAGTATGCAGAACGGGCAGCCGTGAAAACGCGATGGTGGCCATAGCCTTTCGCCAGGGCGAGGTTGCCGGCATACCTGAATTCGAATTGTCCAGGGCAGCGCAAGGCCGCTTCGCACACCACCGCCTCGGAGGCCAGGACACTGCCCGGAGGAGTTATCGGTTCGATGCGCGACGCGAACGTTAGGCCGGCTCCGTAGATCGTCGGTTGTTTTTCTATCGGATCGTAGCCGTGTTCCATGGGTCCGAAGTGAAGGGCGATGCGCAGCGGAAGGTGGAGATGGCGTTGACTATCCGTCGAGTCGACTCTGCATCCCTCCTGCAAGCCCAACGCGAGTTCGATACCGGAGGAGACATCGGGGCAGATGGCGTGAATGGCATCGCCCCATGTCTTGCGCAACAAGGCCGGCGTGCGCTGTCGATCCAGTACTTTGCCCAGCGGCAGCAGAACGGCGCTTTGAAACCGGCGGACTTCGTCGAACGTAAGCTTGGAGAAAGCCTGGAAGTCCGCAAACAGCACCGATGCGCAAAATCGCTGCGCGTCCGCCAGCGGCTGTTGGAGTGTTGGCGTTCCCGGATCGACGTTATTCGCGCCATCGTCCAGATCGATCACGCGTGTTCCAAGTGTCGAGGCCACATGAGCTGCCGCACCGAGACAAAGGTTTTCCGCGTAGCGAATCGCCGTTGGGGAATCGCGTTCGACGAATGCGGAAATTTCACTTTCCGCACTCGCTTTGGCCAGACACTCCTGGATTATGGTCAGGCCTGTTGTGCCGTGCCCGGCCTCGATCTGTTTCAGGAAGTCGCTTTTCGGTCCAAGGAAGAAGCAATGCACATGGATTCCGGAGTCTATCAACTTGAGCGCCGTGGCTGCCGTCTCGGGACAGTCCAGCAGCACAAATGCTTGCGACACGCGAGAGTTGATGTCCGCGTTTGCCGACGAAACGCTGCGTTTCCTGCTGTCGCGCATCAACGTTCCGATCGGCTCCGGAACGATGCGCTCCGTGAGCGCAAATGCCAGGCCGCCATCGCGTTCCAGCAAACGAAACTGCGAGCGCAGGCGCGCAAGCCAGTGTGGTTGTGACGACATGAGGGGCTGAAAAATTTGCAGAGCCGCCTCGGCAGCGACTTTGTCCCCGAGCAGAGCATTGGCTTCGATCCGCGTCGCAAAATGGAAGAAGCGCTCCACTTGGGTGGAAGGGGTATCGCGATTCAATCTCGCGATCGCTTCGGTTGCCCAGCGCGACGATGCCGCCTGTCGACCGGCAAGTCTGAACATCGTGGCGGCATTGGCCGCAGAGTAATAACCGGACGTAACTACGGCGGCGCGCTCGTACGCTTCGCTCGAGCGGCGCGCGATGTCCACGCGCTCGGTTGGCGCCGCTGCTGCATATCGATCTTTCAGCAGGCGTCCTGCCAGCGCCAAGGAATCTTCATCGGTTCGATTCGAGAGGCCGTAGGCGGAATAGTGGGCGAGGGCATCTTGAGTGCAGCCGAGGTTGCATAGAGCGAGCACGTGAAGATATTGCAACCCGGGATCTTCGGCGGCGGCCTCCAATGCGCTCAAGACTTCGTCATAGGCGCCCAGATGGTCGCCAAGCCGAATCCGTGTGCGGATGCTGGAAACGACACCGCTCCGTCCGCTTGCACGCGGCTCTTCGCTTCTTCCGCTGTCGGTGGTGTCTCGCATTGTGGCGACGATTCTCGTCGAATTCGGGCACGGCGCGCCTACCAACGCAACAACGCTCGATATCTCCGCGCTGGATGCGTCGCAAGATAGCATCGTTTTGACCCGATGCAGAGCAGGGACTGCCGCCGCCTTGCAGGTCCTGTCTTGCCACCTTCCGCGCCCGGGAAGTTCAAGAGCTTCTATTGTTCGCGTCGCGGAATCAGCGGCATCAGCACGTGGGAGCAATGCACGCTGTCCAGGTGCACGCGGTTGTTGGCTACGCGCATGTTTTCCGCATGACCTTCCGACTCGCCGCTGTTCGGATTTTTGTCGAAGTGCGGAAAGTTGCTGCTCGATATATCGACGCGCAGGCGATGCCCGAGTTTGAACAGATTGCTGGTGGGGAACGCATCGATCCGGATTTTGTAGATCTCTCCTGGCGTCATCAATGCGGGCTTTTCCCACGAATCGCGATAACGCACGCGCAGAATGCCGTCGGTCAGATTCATCGCGTAGCCATGCGGGTAGTCTTCG
>JAYTQX010000318.1:0-1783 GCA_043746455.1 Pseudomonadota bacterium | reverse complement strand
CACCACGACCGCATGCTCGCTGAGCCCTACGCCGAGGACGAAGGGTTCAACGGCGATCCGGAAGCCGCGATTGAAGAGATGGCGCACGTTCCGGACTGCTACGACAACTGGCTGAGCAATCGGTTCCTGCCACCGTCCGTGGCGTGCCTACTTTCCATGCTGTCCGATGGCGTGCCGATTGATGATGAGCCGCGCCTGAAGCTGGCCGATGCGATTACAGACATTCGTTTCGATTTCGCGCAATGGGCACTGCGTCCGGAGCGTTTCAACGCTGCGCCGGTTGACACGTGGATAAGCGAAAAGGTGCAGTCATGATGATTGAACTCGGCGCGCTGAGTGACAGCATCGGCAAGCAACTTGCGGATGCTGGAATGGAGTCAGCCGGCAAGTCGGCCGAGCTACTTGAACGTTTGTCGAAAGCGATAACGCTTTGCCACATACACAGATGCCTTACTGATTCGCAATGCGCATCAGCCCGTCAGCGACTTGTAAAGCAGATTCGAGTTCGCCCTGTATCCGCGAGCGTTGAACCATGAGCGGCCTCTACATGGATCACCCCGAGTGGACATCCGAGCAGCGCGTAGCCGTGATGCTTGTGGAGCGCATGCGCTTCGAGCGCGACGAGCGCCAGGCGCGGGCGCACAACCCCTTTCACGCGCCGGCTGAGGCTGGCGAAACTTTGGAGAAGATCGCATGAGACTGCGATGGAAGATGGACGCACGCGAGACTGGACGTCGAGTATATTTTCGACTTCAGCGAGGAAGTTGGCTGCGGGATGGTGAATTACGATTCGCACATGTTAGCGCGCTTTGCGACGGCAGGTGGTACTGGGTCGCTGGATGGGACGCCACTGATCGCGTACCGCACATCAATACCTATAAGTGCCCAGTTAGCTCGATGTCAGATGCAAAGGCGCTAGCAATGGCCTATGTGAAGTTTCACCTATCAACCAAGCCAAACGATGCTGGCGAACAGGAGCAGATCGTATGAACTTTGAATTGCTAACCCCCATTACCGGATCTGCTCACGCTTGCTTGAACTGCGCTACCTCTGGCGTACATGGCGCGCATGAAAGTTTGAGCATGAATCGGATTCTTGCGGTTGGTTTTGGTGGCTGCTATGTCACGCGCGACGGTGAAACCGTGTACGACGAGCAATCTGTCGAGAACAATGCTTATTGGACTGGAGCAGACGCGGAAAGTGCCGCTGTTTCCAATCCAGATCACGACTGGCGCGTTTCGTTCATTGCGCCGCTGCATGAAGCCGAATATCAGCGCCAAGGCGTTGCCCATTGGATTCTGGTACGCAAAGGGATGGGGTTCGCATGAACGCCCTGCTGATGCACGCCCGAAACATGGAAGCCATCCGGACGCCGTCGAATGATGAGCGCAGAGCCAGCTGGGCCTCGCGTTACTTCGCGCTCGGCCTGCACCGCCGCCCCGAAAAGCCGCGCTACCGCGTCACGGTGCCGGAACCACTCACCAACAGCGAGCCGGACGATGCCGGCAAGGACAACTCACATGACTGACCACACCGATACCACGGGCACGGAGCGGATCGCCGCCAGCAACCAGACCGCCATCGCCGAATACTCGGAAACTTCTGCGGCTCTTGCCGACCTTCGCGAGCGTCATGCCGGCGTGATCTACGACGTCACCGTGCCGAAGGAAATGAAGCTGGCCAAGGAAGCGCGCGCCGAGCTGCGCGGCCTGCGCACGTCGCTTGAAAAGAAGCGCGTCGAGCTCAAGGCTCCCGCGCTGGAACGCTGCCGCCTGCTGGATTC
>JAYTQX010000317.1:0-10470 GCA_043746455.1 Pseudomonadota bacterium | reverse complement strand
TTCGGCCAGACGATAGAGCGCGTCGACCTCCGCGTTCTTCCACTCGGCTTCCTGCTCGCGACGGCCGAATTTCGTCGCCTTGGCGATCGCGCGCGCTTGGCGGCTGCCGCGGAACTTGCGGCCTTCCTGATACTGCACGCGCGCCTGAAAGCTGCGCTGCGCCATGTCCTTGTAGACCTTTGCGCAAAGTACCTCGTTGCCGGCACGCACCACGTATACGGACGCTTCCTTGCCGCTCTTGAGCGGCCGCAGCACCGCATCGATCACACCATCGTCAATCAGCGGCTGCAGGCCCTTGGGGATTTTCATCGAATCGGGAATTACCGGAGAGGTAGAGACGCCATTATCGCTGATTGGCGCGTTTCCCGTCGCAAGTGCGATTTTATCGAGGCTGCTGCGCGTTGTGCCGTTTTATCTTTCGCCATTCCACTGTCCATATTCCCGGGTATATTGCGCGCTCCACTTTGGAGGACTCGCGATGTTCAAGCGCAGTATCGAAGCAATCCCCGTCGCTTCTTTTGGACTCGTGGCAATCGTCGCGAGCGCAGCGGCGGCGGAACCTGCCACAACACCGGCGAGCGCACCGGTGGTGCCCGACTGGGTTGCGCAAAGCAATATCGAAGCACAGCCGTTGCTCAAGGCGACCGCGGATTTTCACCCGGAATTCGCCTCGCGGGTCGGTCTGTCCGGCTACGACGACAAGGTGATCGATCGGAAACCCGGCGCGGATGCACGCGAACGTGCTGCCCTCGACGCCGCACGCACGCAGCTGCAGCGTGTTGCCACCGGATCAACTGGCCGAGGCGGTCGATACCGGTTTCATTCGCGGACAAGAAGCCAAGGGAGAGCACTGATAGTCGAGTTGAATCGCGCGCGATAACGCTGGGACCTTTTTCTCGCGACTAGCAGCAAGGAATTCGTCAGCACGATCTTGCACTTACTTCTGGGGCTGCGTGATGGCCTTGCGTATGCGCGCCAAAGGCGCTTTGTCGTCGAAGACAACCGCGCCACCAGGTTGAAGCGTGATACCCAATTCGCGCCAGAGTCCGTCGAGGTCCGGCGCGAACGGCGCCGAGCCCATCTGCGCATACAGCTTGGTAAGTGCCTGCCCGCCAACAGCCTTGTCGGCCACGGAAAGAACGCGTTCGACCGGCCAATCCACCGTGTGATTGCCGCCAGCGGCAAGAACGCCGCGCATCGCATTCTGCAAACCGAGGCGATTGCCGGATTGCTTGCGGATCTCCACGTCGGCGAGCAGACAGAACAGCGCCCCACCCCAGTAGGTACTGGCCCATGTCGGCGTATTGTCCAAGCCGTGATCGTCGGATTGCGGCATGCCTTTGGGCATGTCGCGCACCATCGCTGCCCAGATCGACTCTTCCGTCAAATCGTGAGCCTGCACGCGCGCGATCGGCTCGATATAGGTCGCCAACCCTTCCGAAAGCCAGTGCTGCCGTTCGTCCACATCAGGCAGCGCGAGGTGCACCATTTCGTGCACGATTTTCCAATCGTCTTTCAGATCATCCTCGGTGACCTGACTGCCAAGCACGAGGCGGATCGCGCCACCGCGATAACCCCAGGTGGTTCCGCCGCGCACGCCGCGTCCGTCCACCGGTACGATTAAAATGCGCGCTGAAGCGACCGGAAAGCGGCCGTAGTAATCCGACACCACGATGGCCGAATGTTCTACCCAGGCAAGTACCGTGTCGTTGGAAAGCGCGAGGTGACCCGGAGCGAAGCCGACTTGCAGCGTTGCACCACCCACCTTGATCGCGGTGTGCGGCATTTGATCCAAAGCCTCATACGGCATGCGCCCGCCGAGAAATTCCGCTGGCGGTTCTGCGGCCGACACAAACACGGGCAACACTGCCAGCCCGACAACGAGCGCGAGCGCGCATCTCCATTGACGCTTCGATGGGTTCATCAATACTGCCGCCGTTGAGAATTTACTTCGCCCTGGGAATCGCCAAGTTATACCGAGATACCTGCATGGCATGTTAGGTTCCTTTTGTGCAGTTGTTGTTCTTCATAACTCGCTTTCCACTTCAGAAAAGAAAAATCCGAATGAAAATCCTTGTCACCGGCAGCAGCGGCCATTTGGGCGAGGCATTGATACGGACGCTGCGCCACGCCGGACACGAGGCGATCGGCATCGATATTCTCGCCTCACCGTTCACTGCCAACGTTGGCTCGATCGTCGACCGCGACTTCGTGCGCCGCTGCATGCAAGGCGTCGATGCGGTGCTGCATACGGCGACCTTGCACAAGCCGCATGTGGCGACGCATGCGCGCCAGGATTTTGTCGACGTCAACATCACCGGCACCTTGAACCTGCTCGAAGAAGCAGTGGCAGCGGGTGTCAGTGCATTTATTTTCACGAGCACGACCAGCACCTTCGGCGATGCGCTCAGGCCGCCGGCGGATGCGCCAGCTGCGTGGGTTACCGAAGACGTGGTGCCGCAGCCGAAAAATATCTACGGCGTGACCAAACTTGCCGCCGAGAATCTGTGCGAACTGTTTCGGCGCAAGTTCGGATTGGCGTGCCTGGTGCTGCGTACCTCGCGTTTCTTTCCAGAAGAGGACGACGGCAAGGCGATCCGCGAGGCGTACGCCGATGCCAACGCCAAGGCGAATGAGTTTCTATATCGCCGTGTCGATGTCGCGGACGTCGTCGATGCGCATCTGCTGGCCATCGAAAAAGCCGCGGCACTCGGCTTTCGGCGCTATATCATCAGCGCGACCACGCCGTTCACAAAAGGCGATCTGTCCGCGTTGCGCGGCAATGCGCCCGACGTGGTGAACCGACTGTTTCCCGCCTACCCAGACGAATACGCGCGTCGCGGCTGGAAAATGTTTGCGGATATCGAGCGCGTCTATGTCAACGATCTCGCGCGTTCCGAACTCGGCTGGCAACCGCGCTTCGACTTTGGCTGCATTCTTGATCGCCTGCGTGCCGGCGACGATTTTCGCAGCCCTCTCGCACAGGCTATCGGCTCAAAGGGCTACCACGAGGAAATCTTTGCCGAAGGGCCGTATCCGGTCGAGTAAGAGCGCACCCGCCGCAGCGCTCATTTTTCCGGCGCCGCCACATCGAGAAAATACGGCAGGACTTCGCCGTTGAATTTCAGAGTGATCGGTCTGCCGCGACGATCCAGCGAACGTCCGACCGCCATGCGCACCCAACCTTCGCTGACGCAATATTCCTCGACCGTGGTCTTTTCCTGGCCATTGAAACGGATGCCAACGCCGCGCGCGAGCGCCGCCTCGTCATGGAACTTGCTTCGGGGATCGTTGGACAGCCGATCGGGAGGAGTGTCGGTCATGAATGGAGTTCGTCTGCGTGGCGCTCAGGCTGCAATCGTAGCGGGATTAGGAACATGCGGCGAGCGTGTTGCGCCGGCGCTGCGACGCCGAGGGCTAGCGCGACGCAAAGCCGTATTGCGCCAGCACCGGTTTCAGCGCGGCGATCCAGATCGTGTAGCCCGCGGGTGTCATGTGCAGACCATCCTCGCGCAGCAGTTCCGGGCGCGGCTTGCCGTCGGGGTCGAGCATCTTCGACGCAACGTCGAGATAAATGACTTTCGCCTGTGTTTTCGCCCATACCGCGATGCCCTCGTTCGCTTCGCGCATCTGTGACCACAGTGCCGCGCGCGAAACGCTGGGCTTGATCGAGATGAAGACGATCGGTACCTGCGGCAGATCGCGCCGCACGCGCGCGACGAAAGCCTTGAAGGCGTCGATCGCCTGACTGGAGGTGCGATGTTCGGCTATGTCGTTGTCGCCCGCGTACAGCACGATCACGTTCGGGTGATACGGCACGACGATGCGCCCGACATAACGCGTCGAGTCGGCGATCAGCGAACCGCCGAAACCGCGATTGATGCTTGGTATGCCGGGAAAATCCTGCGCCAGCGTCGTCCACAATCGGATCGACGAACTGCCGACGAACAACACGGCGTGCTGTGGCGGCGGATTTGCCACATCGCCGGCGACGAGAACAGCTATTTCCTTTTGCCAAGGATCGGTGGTGTCCTGAGCGAAGGCAACGCCCACGCTCGCGAGCGATAACACGAACCCGAGCAGGCCGAGGGAAATCAATCGTAATCGTTTGGTCATAAATGAATGCGCTGGGCACATGAACTTGTGAATGACGGGTGCGACGGAGTTGGCAATTCAATGCCATAGGGGGACTTTTCAAAGTACATTATACGTGTATACTTCGCCGCACAGGGGATGCTTCGTTGCAATCGGGGTATCCATGCACATCGTCACTCGCGTTATCGCGTTCACGCGCAGCTATCAATTGGCGCGCCAGTTCGCCTTCGTCGAACGCAGCATCCAGTCGTTGTCGCTGCCCAGCCGCCTGAAACTGGATTTGCTGGTCAAGAACGAAATATCCCGGTCCGAGAAATGTGATTTTCCGCATTTGTACGGCACACCGCCCGATCGACGCTATGTCGCATGGGGTCAGGGCTCCGAGACCGGCTACAGCCGCGCGCACTCCGAGAATGTCGAAGTGCGTCTGGTCGGTATCGCGTTGTGGCTTGCGGTCGTGCTGCACGAGACGCGCGACTCGCCGCAGGCCGGCCTGCTGCAGCAGCACCGCAACGTGCTGCGCATTCTGCGTGAGCTGCACGAGTTGAAGCAGCCAACGCCACGCGGAAGCAGGGATCGGCTCTTGGCAGGCGCGGCTTGATTCGGAAACGATTTATTTTGCTGCGGGCTGCGCTCAAGTCATCCTGAGCAGCCAGGTCATGCCGGTAGCGGCTTGTTCGAATTGAAGCTGGATGATGTACGGCGGATCCGCACTCATCCAGTATTTCAACGGGCCCGACCCGCTCCCGCCTTCGACCACGAAACATTCCTTCTGGCCTTGATGTCCGGCGTCGATGCGTTCGGTCCCGGTGACTGTAAACGTATACCAGACTACTTTCTCCGGATGCTCGTCCTCGCTGTAGGACGGCAACGATGCGGCAAACCCGGGCTTCAACGGAAACGCCGACCACAACAAGGCATACATGCCGCCGTCGAAATCGAAGGCCGGTACGACTGCAGGTTTTTTCCTCTCGCTCTTGCCATCGCGGCTGGACTGCAGCGTCATCGCATTTGGTTTGAAGGCGACGTGCACCGACGAATCCGGTTGCCCGGTCACGTGGCGCTCGAACGAACGCGTCACCGGTGCCATGGTCCTGCGCTCGAACACATTGACGGTCCGCGTCGTTGCGGCGACTTGTCCCGCCGCGTTCTTGAATGCTGCGTCCTGAATGCGCACGCCGTACGCCTTGCCGTCGATATCGATGACCTCGAAACGGTCTCGCCACAGCCCCGCATCGTGATTGGTCGTGCCGTCCTTGCGGGTGACTTCCATACGCCAGCTGTTTTCGAACGGCTTGAGCGAGTCGCCATTGATCAGAGCGCTGCCAACTGGCGCCCTGATCGCGTCGGGATCATTTGCATGCACGTGGGCGCTGGCGGCCATCGCCAGCAACACGATGAATTGCGCAGCGTTGTTCATGCAGACTCCTGAAAACCCAGCTGAACGGAGCAGAGACGCAGACTCGGCAGCGGAAGCTAAACCTACGGGGTGCGCGTGGAGCTGCGCACGTGCCGAAGGTCAGAGACTCAATCCGTCGCGAGAGTGGAGGGCCGATTTCCGCCCAGCCATTGCCTAGCCGGCTGCCGCCACGCAGAATGCCGGCTTGGTCCGTTGCTCGGACGTTGGGTAGTCGATGGGCCATCAGGGGAATGTCGCAGCGCCGGGTCGCGTCCGTGGGCCTTGCGATCATCGTCGTCTACGCGTTGTGGATCGGCTGGCCGTACCTGGTCTCGATCGTCGTGCGCGATGCGGCGATAACGAGTTGGGTCGGCGTCAGCGCCGCTCCGATTGGCGGCTACACGACCAATCCGCTCTACCCGGGTGCACGCGTCGGCGCGGACAGACGCATTGCGACCATTACCGATGAGCGCGCCGACATGCGCGACCTCGCCAAAGCGCGCGCGGAACTCATCCACGCGACGGCCAACGTGACCGCGCGGCAGGAACTCGTCGACGGCATCCGCGGTGGCATCGGCGCACGCGAAAAGCACGCGACCGGATTTGCATCGACGTTCGGTGAAGATCTCGGCGCCGCGATCACGGGTGCGAAGGCGCGCCTGGCATCCCAGCAGCAGCGCCTCAAGCTTGCGCAGGCTGAAGCCGACAGGCAGGCGAGATTGAAGCAATCGGGTTTGGTGTCGCAAAGCGCGCTGGACGCGGCTCAAGCGCACGTTGCCGAACTCGAACGGCAAATCGCCGATACGAATGCGACGCTGGCGCGTGCCAGCAAACGCCAACGCGCGTCCGGCAGCGGGCGTGTTCCTGCTCGAAGACGGCAGCAACGGCAACTCGGCGTTGCAGAATCTCACGGATGCGAAACTTCGCCTCGTGCAGGCTGATGCGCTGCTGCGGCAATACGTAGCCGAACGCGACGCAACGCAGGCGGTGGTCGATGCCGCGCAGCAGGCGTACGACAAATCGCGCGCGCTCGACGTCGTCGCGCCGCGCGATGCAATGGTGTGGAGTCTGATCGCGAGTCCCGGTCAAGCGGTGCAACCCGGGGCGCCCGTCGCATCATGGATCGACTGCGGCGTCATGCTGGTCGATGTGCCGATATCGGATGTCGAAACTTCGCTGCTGCATGTCGGCTCGCCGGCCGATGTCGTCATCGAAGGCGAACGCAAATCGCGCCGCGGCAGCGTGATCCTCACACGCGGTTCGGCCGGCGTGCTCGGCCTGCATGATCTCGCGGCCATCGCCAAGGGTCGTCATCCCGGACTCGGTCAGGCAATCGTCAAGCCAGACCCCGGTGTGGATGACATCCGCGCCTGCCCGATCGGCCACGCCGCCTATGTCGACTTTCCCGACGTCGGCATCCTGCAGATCGTCCGCGGGCGCCTGCGGTTGTGATCGCCGCCGCGCCAGCGCCGGCGATTGCCTTGCTCGAACCGACGTCGCAACAGCTCGCGCAGGAACGCTCGATGCTGTTCATCATCGTCGTCGATGCCTTCATGGTCGCGGCACTGTTTCTCGGCGGCACCGTCGGCGGTTCGCTGACCATGATGGCCGAGTCGCTGCGCGGAGGACTCGGCTACGCGATGGAGTGCTTCACCGTCGTATTACTTTGGCGAATTCACCGCGGCGTGCTGGCCGACATGGAATTCGGCGCCGGCAAACTCGAACAGGTCGCCAGCGTTGTCATCGCCGCCAGCATGCTGTTCGGCGCGGCGTGGATCGGTCTGAATATCTCGCGCATCTGGAGCGGACAACGCGAACTCGGCACGCCGATCGGCCTCGCCTACGCGGCGATCGTCGGTATGGTCAACCTGTACGTGAACGTGATCGCGTGGGATTCGGTGCGCCGCTCGATGACGACGGACTCGTCGATCATCATGGACGCGCAGTTGCACCTGCGCTGGGTCAAGCTCGTCGCATCCATTATCGTCAGCGTCGGTCTGACCGTGTCGGCGCTGTCGACCGACGATGTCGTGGTCGCCTGGGCGGATTCGCTCGGCAGCCTGTTCGTCGCTACGTACATGATCGTGCACGCGGTTGGCGTGCTGCGAACCGCGCTACCAGACTTGCTCGACCGCTCCGCAGGCGCGGACGTGCGCGAGGTCGTTACGCGCGCACTCGCCGCACACGCGAACGACTACGACCGGCTGCTGCGTTCGCGCTCACGTCGCTCCGGTCGCACGACATTCATCGAAATCCATCTTGCCTACGACGCGGCGTTGAGCATGGCGGAAGTACAGCGTCGGGAAGAAACACTCAAGGGCGCGATCCGCACGGAGCTTCCTGATGCGGAGGTTGCGGTGGTCGCGACGTCGACCACGAGCGCGGAGCGTGATCTTCAGGCCGTTCGTGCCGTACCCGGCGAGGCCGATGCATGAGCGACCTCGCACCACTCACCGCAGCTGACTGTCCTTGCTGCCGCGTCGGTTGTAGCCGCTGATCGCCGCCTGCTCCTTGTCGCGCGCTTCCTGGCAGGACACGCACAGACGCACGCCCGGCACAGCCTTGCGCCGCGCTTCGGGAATCTTCGCATCGCATTCTTCGCAACGCTTGAGGCTCGGACCTTTCGGCGCCTGACTGCGCGCGCGCTTGATCGCGTCATCGATGGTCGCGTCGATCTGATCCTGTACCGCGCCGTCGTTGGCCCAACCGGTGGCCATGCTTGTCTCCGAAACTGCCTATCACAAGCCTTATACATGTGATGCAGGCGGGCAAATTAAAGGCCGGACGCGTTCGAGTTGCAAAACTTCAGGTATTTCACCGTTATGCGAAGTGATCGTTAAGTTACCTATCACACGAATTTTGGCGTAATCTCCCAAGTCCCTAGGCAGAACAGGAGCGCCGTCATGGCCCTCTGGAAAGACCAAACCAAGCCCTCCCCCTCCGCACCCGAGGCCATGAACCCCGCGCGTTTCGATGCGCCACCGGTCGCCGAATCCAAGCCGGATCTCGCCACCCCGGCGGCGGCAAGCATGCGGGCTCCGGCGCGCGACAAGGCCAGGTCCGAATCGTTGATCGCGCCCGACATCGCGATCGAAGGCAAGATCGAAGGATCGGGCCACGTGCGTATCGCCGGCCGTTTCAAGGGCGACGTCAATGTGCGCGGCGATCTCACCATCGAGTCCGGTGCAACCGTAACCGGCAGCGTGCGCGCGGACAAGGTCGTCATCGCCGGTGAATTGATCGGCAATATCGAAGCGGCCTCGCACGTCGAATTGATGCAGAGCGGCGCGCTGACCGGCGATCTGAAAGCCGGATCGCTCACCGTTGCGGCGGGTTCGCGCATGCGCGGCCAGGCCGAGTTCGGTTGGGACGAAACCAGAATCGCGGACGGCATGAGGAAGGCTGCCAACGGCAACGGCGTGAGTCACGGCCTCGCCACGTGACCGCACCGCGCACGGGTACGCCCGGCGCGACGCGCAGCTGTCCGCATTGCCGGGAAACGATCCTGGAGAGCGCGGCGGTCTGTCCGTCCTGCCGCCATCATCTGCGCTTCGAGGCGCAGGTGCCCGGCTCGGCGCCCGACATGGTCACGCCGCTGCGCGTCGAAGGCAACTTCCGCAATCCCGCCCAAGGCGGAACCTGGGAATATTCCATGGTGCTGACCATCCGCAACGAACGCGGCGAAGAGATCGCGCGCCGATTGGTCGGCGTCGGTGCCATTCAACCCGAGGAACAGCGCACCTTCACCCTTAGCGTCGAAATGGTACCGGCCGGCGACAAGGGTAAGCGCGGCACGCGACACTGAGACGTATCCACACCATCTCTGACTGCGAAAAATCCTGCAGGCCTGTCGTTACGATGCAGGCTGCGGTTGGACTGAATGCGGCGCGAGTCCCATCGCTTTTCGGTAACGCGCGTACAACTCACCAACCTTGGCGACGTATTCCTGGGTCTCGGCATACGGCGGCACGCCGCCGTACTGCGTGACCGCGCCGATACCCGCGTTGTACGCGGCCGCGACCAGCATATTGTCGCCGCCGTAACGGGTCTGAAGCGTCTGCAAATACCGCGCACCGCCCATGATCGACTGTGTGGCCGAGAATGGATCTTCGACCGCGTAGTCGCTGATCACATCCGGCATCAATTGCATGACGCCTTTCGCGCCCTTCGTCGATACCGCATCGGCTGCGTACGCGCTCTCGGCATGCGCGATCGCGCGCAGGTAGGCCTCGTCGACACCGGTCGCGCGCGCGGCGCTTTTGAACTCGTTGCGATACACCCCGAGCTGCGGCTTGCCGATCGCGCCGACACCCACGTGCGCCGGCGAAGCCGCAGGCGTCGCGACGGTGAACTGTTGCACCTTCGCGGAGCCGGGCAGATTGCGCGTGCTGTAGACGACGTGGCCGTCCTGTTCGCGCTGATACAAGGTGCCCCTGAACACGCCCATCGCTCCCCACAGATTTGGCAGCGTGGCCGCGTCGTCATCCAGCGTTTTTTCAGTGCACTTCGAGCTCGGCTCCGGTGCAGTCGCAAGACTGACCGTGCCGTCGCGCACGCAACGCCACACCGTGCGCGCCTGCGCATCCACGCACAACATGGACAGCAAAAGGATCGCGAGCAGGAAACGGCGCAGGTTCATTCTTACTCTATCGGACTCAGGAAGCACGCACGATGCACGCACTATCTATCTTGGGCTATCCGGAGCGGTTCTCAACAGTGCAGTTGGTCACCCCAACATGTGCACAGCCCATTGTCGCGATCTCTTAGTAATAGATCGCCATTCGCAATCCCGCGGCGTCCATGACGGATGGGGATGGCAGGCTGCCTGCTTCGCCACACGCGATGCGCCGAGCACTCCAAAGGGCAACCAGCGCGTCGAGCACTGACCTTGCCCCCGCTACACGTATCCGTTGCTGAATGTTTCAATAGCTGCAAGGAGAACGACAATGGCAAAGAGTACGAGAGCGCGTTACACG
>JAYTQX010000316.1:0-6426 GCA_043746455.1 Pseudomonadota bacterium | reverse complement strand
CCCAGTAAAGCAGTCCACTGACGATACCGAAGCCGATGAGACCCCCGATTGCGGTTCCGCCGCCACCACTGCCGCCGATCTTGCCGAACAGCAGGCCGATGCCGCTGCCGACGCCGACCGCGAGAATGTATGCGATGGTGACGCCGATATACACGATCAGCCGCAGGACGACGAACGGCAGTGTGCGCATGAGCAAACCGAGAATCTGGCCGGTGCGAAAGTCGAGCATCTGCAGCTCCTGGCGAAACTTGCTGGGTGGATAGCTAGGTTAAACTAAAATGTCCTGAATGCGGTTGCGCGTGCGCAGCACAGGACCATCGCTGGTAGTTACGACAAACGGCAGGTACTAATGACATCGTCCACGGTTTCGCTCGTGCTCGGTTCGGGCGGTGCGCGCGGTTATGCGCATATCGGCGCGATCGAGGAATTGAAGGCACAGGGTTACGATATCCGCAGCGTTGCCGGCAGTTCGATGGGCGCGCTGGTCGGCGGCATTTACGCCGCAGGCAAGCTCGAAGAGTACCGCGACTGGGCGCGCGCGCTGCAGCGCCTTGACGTGCTGCGCCTGCTCGACTGGACGTTTTCCGGCGGCGGCTTCATCAAGGGCGATCGCGTGATCGAGCAGATCAAGAACCTGATCGGCGACATCCGCATCGAGGATCTGCCGATCAGCTACACCGCCGTCGCCGTGGACCTGTACGCGCAGCGCGAAGTGTGGTTCTCGGGCGGGCCGCTGTTCGATGCGATTCGTGCCTCGATCGCGATTCCGACCGTGTTCCGCCCGCATCATCACGAAGGCCGCACCCTGGTCGATGGCGGTCTGCTCAATCCGGTGCCGATCACACCGACATTGCGCGACCTCACCGATTGCACGATCGCGATCGACGTCAACGCGCCTGCCGAAACGCTGTACGGCAACGCCAACGCTGCGCTCGAGGTGCCGATGAGCGATTCGACTTTCGGCACCGTCGGCGGCAGCTTGCCTGGGGCAAGCGAAACCAATGCTGCCGAGAATGTCGATGCGCCCGACGCGGCGATTGTGCTTGCACCAAGTGCCGCGAGCGAGCCGGCGGCCACCAGTGGTTACCGGCGCAAAATAGCGGGCTTCATCGACAGCCTCCTGGACAAGCGCGAGAAAAAGCAGGCGCTGGCCAACGATCCGGGCGTGCTCGAGCTGTTCGCGCGTTCGCTCGATGCGGTGCAGGAAACCATTACCCGCTTCAAACTCGCCGCGCAGCCGCCCGATCTGATCATTTCCATTCCGCGTAACGTCTGTGCGTTTTACGAATTCCACCGCGCCGACGAAGTGATCGAACTGGGCCGCGCACGCACGCGTCAAGCGTTGGCGCATTGGCAAGTACCGGCGCGGCGCTGAGGCCTCGCTCACGGCAAGACGCCGGACAGGCGAACAAAATGGCAAATGAACGAAGATCGCGAATGCGGTCAACTATTCCTGCTTTCGTGCATTATTTTAGGTCGAATCACCCGAATCGCGGCTTCTTTCTGCACCGGCGCGATTCTCTGCAACAGCATGTTCAATCACTACGGGAGTCATCGTCATGCGTGTACAAACTGCCATTCTTGCCCTCGCCCTCGCCGCCGGCGCTGCACTCGCGCCAACGACCAGCCAGGCGCGTGTGTTTGTCGATATCGGCGTCGCGCCGCCAGCGGCACGCGTCGAAGTCGTGCCTGCGGCCCGACGCGGCTACATCTGGGCACCCGGCTATTGGGCCTGGGACGGCCGCGCCCATGCCTGGCACGGCGGCTATTGGTTGCGCGAGCGCCGCGGCTATCACTGGAATGCGCCAGCGTGGACGCCACGCGGCGGCCGCTGGCACTACTCGCAGGGGTATTGGGCGCGCTAACGCTGCGCTAGCCTAGCGCACTGATTTTTACGCTGTTTTGCCTGCACGCCAACCCCGGCATGTGTCGGGGTGGTCGTCGGGGAATACATCCACACTTAGCGTCCGCGCGGCGCCCGCGCCAGTGCCCAGACCTCGACGCGCGCGATACCCGCGCGTTTGAGCGTGCGTGCGCATTCGCGCAAGGTGGCGCCGGTGGTCATCACATCGTCGACCAGCGCAACGTGTGCGGGCAATGCCGCCTTCCCAAGACTATTTCGATTGAACGCGAACGCGCCGCGCAGATTCCTGCGCCGCATCGCCGCATCGAGACTCGCCTGCGCCGGCGTTGCGCGCGTACGCGTGAGCAGGCCGGGCGCGAGTGCGACGCCGAATTCGCGCGCCAACGGCTTGGCGAGTTCCAGCGACTGGTTGTAGCCGCGTTCGCGCAGGCGCTGCGCATGCAGCGGCACCGGAATCAATACGTCGGGCAGTGCGGGTATCGCTGCGCTCGATAGCGCTTCGCGCAACGTGGCGATCCACAGCTCGGACAGCACGCGCCCGGCGGCGAGGCTGTGGCCGAATTTCAGCTTGGTCAGCAGCAGGTCGAGCGGATGGCCGTAGACGAAGGGTGCGAATGCCGCATCGAACGCCGGCGCGTGCTTGAGACATTCGCCGCACAACGCGGCAGATAGCGGCAGCGGCAAGGCACAACGTGCACAGGCACAGCGATT
Organism: Pseudomonadota bacterium; assembly: GCA_043746455.1. GTDB lineage: Bacteria > Pseudomonadota > Gammaproteobacteria > Xanthomonadales > Rhodanobacteraceae > Rudaea. The sequence continues at coordinate 3,851 of JAYTQX010000316.1, read as the reverse complement.
GGGCATGAGATCCGCGGCACAGGCAGTGCACAGATCGCGCGCGCAGTCGCTGCGCCGGCCGCAGAGCAGGCAATGCGGCGGCAGCAAGGCTAATTGCAGCCGCTGCCAGAAGCTGTCAACCGGCATTGACCGGTTCAAGTTGACAGTGGCGGTTTGCGTATCCACACTCGCAGCAGTTTACGCCAAGCCAGAGTCCGCCATGACTGCCCAAGAGACGAACCTTTTCTCCAAGCCGCGTGACGATGCCAATCAGGCCCCAATACGCCGCACGATTGGCCGCACTGAAGTACTCGATCTGTTTGCGCTGCCATTCAACGACCTGCTCGAACACGCGCACGACGTGCATCGCTCGCATCACGATGCGAATGCGGTACAGGTGTCGACGCTGTTGTCGATCAAGACCGGCGGTTGTCCCGAGGACTGCGCCTACTGCCCGCAAAGCGCGCGCTATGTGACCGGCGTGAAGGCGGAAAAACTGCTGCCGCTCGACATGGTGATAGCCAAGGCGCAAGCCGCCAAGGCCGCAGGCGCGACGCGCTTCTGCATGGGTGCGGCCTGGCGTTCGCCGAAGGACAAGGACGTGGAAAAAGTCGCCGAGATGATCGGCGCCGTGCGCGCGCTCGGCATGGAGACTTGCGCCACGCTGGGCATGCTCAGCGCGCCGCAGGCGGCGCGGCTCAAGACGGCCGGGCTCGATTACTACAATCACAATCTGGACAGCGCGCCGGAGTTCTACGGCGAAATCATCCACACGCGCGCGTATCAGGATCGTCTGGACACTCTGGAGCGCGTGCGCGAGGCTGGCCTGAAGACCTGCTGCGGCGGCATCGTCGGCATGGGCGAATCGCGCGAGCAACGCGCGGGACTCCTGCAAACCCTGGCGAATCTGCCCGAACAGCCGCAGTCGGTGCCGATCAATCGCCTCGTCCAGGTCAGCGGCACGCCGCTTGCCGGCACGGCCCTGCTCGATCCGTTCGAATTCGTGCGCACGATTGCGGTCGCGCGGATCCTGATGCCGCTGTCGATGGTGCGCCTGTCCGCCGGCCGCGCCGAAATGAGCGACGAGTTGCAGGCCCTGTGTTTCTTCGCCGGCGCCAATTCGATTTTTTACGGCGAGAAACTCCTGACCACCGGCAATCCCGATGTCGAACACGACCAGGCGCTGTTCGCGCGACTCGGGATTCATGCGCTTGAGATCGAGCGTGAACCCGGGACCGTGCATGCGGATATTGTTGAAGCCGCTTGAATCCTTCTCCCGGGGGAGAAGGTGGCGCGAAGCGCCGGATGAGGGAAGGGCATTTCACTTCGCGAGCACCTGATCCATGCCGATGCTTTCCCCTCATCCGCCTTCGGCACCTTCTCCCACCGGGAGAAGGGAAGAAAAGAAATGACTCGCCCCGACCTCATTCAATGTCTTCAGGCTGCTCAAGCCGAACGCGCGCGGCAGGGCTTGCTGCGCCGCTTGCGTACGGTGGAAAGCGTCGACGGGCCGCGTATCGTGGTCGGCGCAAAAGCCTTGCTTAATTTCGCCAGCAACGATTATCTCGGCCTCGCCCAGCATCCGGCCCTTCTGGAAGGTTTGATTCGCGCGGCGCGACAATGGGGCGTCGGCGCAGGCGCGGCGCATCTGCTCGGCGGGCATCGCGAGGAGCATGCGGCGCTCGAACAACAACTCGCACAATGGACACGGCGCGAACGAGCATTGCTGTTCTCGACGGGCTATATGGCCAATCTCGGTGTGCTGCAGGCGCTGCTGGGCGCGGCGGATTTATGCGTACAGGACAAACTTAGCCACGCCTGCCTGCTCGACGGCACCAGACTCGCGGGCTGCGAATTGAAGCGCTATGTGCACGCGGATGTCGCCAGCGCGCAGCGGCAATTGCAGTCGCGCCCCGAGCGCGCGGCCCTGCTGGCCAGCGACGGCGTATTCAGCATGGATGGCGATGTCGCTCCGCTGGCGGAACTGGCGGCAGTGTGCAAGACGCAGCAGGCGACCTTTATGGTCGACGATGCGCATGGCATCGGCGTACTCGGCGACGAGGGCGCCGGTAGTGTGGCTGCCGTGGGACTAGCGCAGCACGACGTGCCGGTGCTGATGGCGACGCTCGGCAAGGCACTCGGCGTGGCCGGCGCCTTCGTCGCGGGCAGCGCCACGCTGATCGACGGACTGGTGCAATTCGCACGCGCGCATGTGTACACGACCGCGATGCCGCCGGCGCTGGCCGCAGCCACCCGCGCGGCGATCGATATCGCGCGTTTTGAAACCTGGCGGCGGGAAAAATTGCAGCGGCTGATTGCACACTTCCGCCACGGCGCAAACGAGCGCGGCATTCCGTTGCTGGTCTCGCACACGCCGATTCAGCCGGTGCTGATCGGCGCAAGCAAGGCAGCTTCAGTTGCGGCGGCAAAACTGGAAGCGGAGGGCTTTTTCGTGCCCGCGATTCGGCCGCCGACCGTCGCGCAAGGCAAGGCGCGCCTGCGCGTCGCATTGTCGGCCTTGCACGAAGAAGCCGATATCGAACGCCTGTTGAATGCGCTCGCGCGCGCGGTTGCGCACGCACGCCGCGGGATGCGCAAGGACTCCTGACGATGCTGCATATCGAATCGGTCGGCAGTGGCGCCGATCTGGTCCTGCTGCACGGCTGGGCGATGCATGGCGGCATCTTCGCACCGCTGACGCCACTGCTCGCGCAGTATTTCCGCGTGCACGTGGTCGATTTGCCTGGGCACGGGTTCAGCCGCGACGAGATCGGCGACGGCGACACGGTCGATGCACGCGAGTGGGCCGCGCGGATCGTTGCCGCGATGCCGTCGGCGGCGCTCTGGGTCGGCTGGTCGATGGGCGGCCTCGTTGCCTTGCATGCGGCGCTGGATGCGCCTGGCCGAGTGCGCGGCCTCGTCGAGATCGCGGAATCGCCACGCGTACTCGCTGCGCCGAACTGGCCGTACGGCGTCGCCGAATCGATCCTTGCCGAATTTGGCGCAGGCCTGCAACGCGACTACCGACGCGCGACCACGCGCTTCCTCGCGCTCGAACTGATCGGCAGCGCGAATGCGCAATCAATATTGCGCGATCTCAAGGCGCGCGTATTTGAGCGCGGAGAGCCCGCGCTGCGCGTGCTCGTCGATGGCCTGCGGGTGCTCGAGACATCGGATCTGCGCGCGCGCCTGAACGAACTTTCGATGCCAAGTCTGTGGATCGCCGGGCGGCGCGATCGGCTTATTTCCGCAGCAGCGCTACGCTGGTCGGCGCAGCACGCGCCTGCGGGCACTTACCTCGAAATCGACTCAGGCCACGCACCGTTCCTGAGTCATCCCGCTGAAGTTGCGGATGCGATCGTCGCGTTTGCCCGGGAGCTGCCGCAGACATGACGCCGCCGCTCGACACGCGCCAGATCCGCCGCGCCTTCGGCCGCGCCGCAGCAAGCTACGACGCACATGCAGTCCTGCAGCACGAAGTCGAAAACCGTCTGCTGGAACGGCTCGACTACCTCGAACGCGAACCTGCGCGCGTGGTCGACATCGGCTGCGGCACCGGCCGCGCCGCGACGGCTATGCGCAAGCGCTGGAAAGGTGCGCAGGTGATCGCGCTCGATCTCGCCGCGCCGATGCTGCGCCGGATCAAGCGCGCCTGGCTGCATCCGTTGATGCCGGTGAATGCCGATGCGCGCACGCTGCCGTTCGCCGACGCGAGCATCGATATGCTGTTCTCGAATCTATGCGTGCAATGGATCGACGATCTACCCGTGCTATTCGACGAATTCCGTCGTGTGTTGCGTCCGGGTGGATATTTTGCTTTTTCCACTTTTGGACCGGACACCCTGCACGAGCTGCGCGGCGCCTGGGCCCAG
>JAYTQX010000315.1:0-8170 GCA_043746455.1 Pseudomonadota bacterium | reverse complement strand
AGCGGCCAGCGCTCGATTTCGGCCTTGGCCACGAAACTCATCATGCGCTGGCTGTGCATGAGCTCGATATCCATCCACGACACATGATTGGCGACGAACAAGGTCGCGCCGGACAGCGGCTCGCCGATGCGGCGGATGCGAAAGCCGAAGCGGCGCACCAAAGCGCCTGACCACCAGCGCGTCATCCAGTAGTCCAACCGTTCGCCGCCGACGTTCAGACGCCGCGCCACGGGATTGAACACGGCCAGCGCGAGTGGAAACGCAATCAAAATATGCACGAGCAACAACGGCGTGCGCAGCAGATAGCGCAGCGGGCGCAGCCAGTCGCGCGGCACACTGGCGCCAGTATCAAGCGTGGCATTCATCGGCGCGATGGTAGCCAAGCGGCCGCAGTCACGCCAGCGCTGCGATGCAACATCGATAGGCGCGGTTCAGTAACCTCAGCGGGTCGGCAAGGCCTGTTTGGGCACCACCGCGACAGTCAGGCGCGAAATGCACACCAGTTTGCCGGCCGGGTCCTCGATGCGGATTTCCCAAACCTGGGTGCTGCGGCCGACGTGCACCGCCCGCGCGGTGCCGGTGACAATGCCGCTGGTGACCGCGCGCAAATGATTGGCATTGATATCGAGGCCGACGGCAACCTCGCGCGCCGGATCGATGCACAGCGTCGAGGCCATGCTGCCCAGCGTTTCGGCCAGCGCGACGGACGCGCCGCCGTGCAACAAACCGTATGGCTGATGCGTACGCGCGTCGACCGGCATGGTGCCGCGTACATAGTCGTCGCCCACGTCGGTTATGCGGATATCGAGCGTTTCGATCAGGGTATTGCGCCGCAGGGCGTTGAGCTGGTCCAGCACGGGTGTCGTTTTCCACAAGGCCATATACAACTCTCCGGTGAACGCGCGACCACGCTGGCCGCGGTGATTTTTTATCGCGCGGAACTAGCGCCCGGGCAGCACCAGGCGCGGTACGCCGTGCGCACTGCGCTCCTCGATCACGCTCGCACGCGTATCCAGCGGTCCGCGCAACGCGTCGGGCGTCGCCGTTGCCGCTTCGCCGCGCGCACTGCGCAAGGCGTTGCGATATGCCGTCTGCGCCGCCGCCATGTCGCCCTGCCCCGCGCAGGTATCGCCCAGCGCTTCCCACGCGAGCGCGTCGGCTTCGATCGCCAGCGCGCGCATCAGATACCCGCGCGCCTTGCCCCACAGTTCGCTCTGGTTGCACAAGCGGCCCAGGGTCAACAGGAGGGACGCGCTGTTCGGCTGCGCGCCGAGCCAGCCTTCGGCTTGGCGCAGACGCGTGCTCGCTTCGGCTGGACCGAGTTCGCCATAGGCGCGCACCAGGGGTTCTGACCACTCGCGGCGCAGCCCCGATTCGATTTCGCTCATCGCCGCCAGTGGTTGGCCGAGTGTCGCCGCGCGACGCGCGTAAGCGATCAGCACGCTTTCGATACGCCGCTGCCCGCGGCTGAATCCCGACCACAAGGTATTGAGGCGGTCGGCGCTCGCCGCGCCAGCCAGCGCGGCATCCAGCGTGCGCGCTTCAAGTTGCGCCAATTCCGCCGGCGGCAGGACTTGACTGCGCGCCAGCGGAGTCAGCGCCTGCAACGCGGTCGTCGTGTCGCCGCATTGCAGTGCCGCGTCGGAAAGGCTGCGCCAGGCAGCGGGCGACAAAGTGGATTTGTCCACTTCCGGTTTCAGCAGCGCCAGTGCGTCGGCCGCACGGCCGTGATCGAGCAGAAAACGCGCACGCAGTGCGAGCGCCGCCGGTGCCGCGCTGTCGGCCGCGGCATCCAACGCTGCGGTTGCGGCCTCGCGATCGCCTTGCGCGTGCGCAGCATGCGCGCGCGCGAGCAGGGCCGGCGCGCGCAGCAGCGGTACGTGCGCGGCGCGCTCAAGTTCGCGCGTGGCGTTTGCATAACGTCCCTCGACAAGGGCGACCAGACCATCGGCAAGACGCTCGTGGCCGCGTCGACGCACACGCCGCTGCCATGCGGCTCTCGGCCAGCGCAGCGCGCGCCAGGCAACGCTGGCGAGCGCCCAGACCAGCAACAAGGCAATCAATGCGAACACCGCCGAAGTTTCGATGCTGGTGCCGCCGAAACGCACTAGCACGTAACCGGGATCGAGCGCCAGCGCGTGCCAGCCATAGGCCGCCGCGCAGGCAACCAGCAACAACAGCAGCACCGCAATCCAGGTTCTCACGACTGACCCTCGACCGGCGCCGGCGCGGTCCTGGCCGGCGGCGCAGGTTCGGTGCGCAACGCACGCGTCGCGCGCAGGTTGCGCAGTTCCTTGAGCGCGGCGCCGAGCACCGATGGTGGCGGTGGCGCGATCGTGGCCTTGGCAAGTTCGTCCAGCACGGCCTGCGCCTGAGTCACATCGGTGCTGCCGGTGTCGAAATCGGCGCCGAGTTGCGCGCGTGCAGTCGCAAGCGCGCCGCGGAAGTGCGCTTCGTCGCGCGCCAGCAATGCGGCCTGTGCGTCGCGCAGCGACGTATCGACCAGCGCACGTGCGAGCGCCGCATCGTTGTGTGCGAGCAAGGCTTGCGTGTCGCCGTCGCGGCGCACGCGCACCAACTCGCCGAAGATCTGCCACCAGCGCGCGGAAGTCGCCGGCGCTGCAGCTTGAGTGCGGCTTGCGGCTGCCGGCAATTGCGCGAGCTTTGCGCGCAGCTGCGTCAACTGGGTCTGCAAGGCCGGAATATTCGCAGCCTGCAATGCGCTCAGTGCGTCGATTTCGGCCGCGATGCTCTGACGCACGAACGAAAATGCCGCGTCGTTGGCCTCGGCGAGCGCGCCATCGGCGAGACGATACGCGGCCAGCGCCGGCGCGGGATCGTTGAACAAGGCATAGCGCTCGCCGCCGAGCACGAGCAGCAGTTCAGCTTCGTCGAGCAGCAGGGCGTCGTGGCCGGACAGGCGTTTCTCGGCGAGATTGGCGATCGCGTCTTCGGCCAGGCGTGCGCGTTCGGACAGGCCGAGTACCTGGCCGCGCAGCGATTCATTCACCTTGGCCGCATCGTCGAGGCGCGCGCGCAGGCCGTCGGCGTCATGCCGAGTCGTCTCGACACTGCGCGCCAGCGCGTCGACCTGTGCGCGCAACTGCTGCGCCTGCGTCTGCTCGTTCTGCGCAGACTGGTCGTGGCCCTGCTCGATCGTCTGCAAGCGCCAATACAGATAGCCTGCAACGGCGATCAGCGCGAGCAGCCAGAGCCAACCCGATGCGCTACTGCGGCGGCGGGGCAAAGTCGGTGCAGCATAAGGCCGACTTGCCGGCACAGAAGGTGGCGGCAGCGCAGAGGCGGAATTTTCGCTGTCGATTTCGCTCATGTCTGCATGCTAGCGAACTCGCGCCGCCGGCGCACCTCTAGAGACGATGCTGGGCGAGCGCACGGCTCGCGGCGCCGAGCATGTCGCTCGCGCCCGCCGACACGGCGATATGGGTACGCGCAAAACCCGCGCGGCGCGCAGCCTGTGCGAGGCGCAGGCTGCTGACGATGGCATCGCCGGCAGCCAACCTGGCAAACAGCGGCGCGGGCAACTGCGCGCGCAAATTGTCCAGTACTTCAGCGCTGGACAGCAAGATCAGCAACGGCGGCGCGGCGAGCGCGAGCGCGGCGAAGTGGCGCCGGGTCAGGCGCGGCGCGCTGCGCTGGTATACATGGATACTTTGCAGCGTCGCGCCGCGCGCGCGCAGTGTGCCCGGTAACACGTCGCGACCACCAGGCGCGCCGATCAGGACGACGCGGCGACCGCGCAGGCGCGCCAATTCGGGCAAGGCAAGCAGGCCTTCGCTGTCCTGCCGCGCCATCGGCCAGATCACGCCGCGCAGGCCGCGCCGCGCCAGCGCGCGCGCCGTACCGGCACCCATCGCGCAGATCCGCGTCGTGCGCGCGAAGCGCAGCGCCGGCAGCAGAGCAAACGCGTAACGCACGGCGATCGGGCTGATGAATATGGCCATATAGGCTCCGCGCGCAACACGCAAAGCCGCCCGCGCCGCGGCGGGGTCCGGCGTCATGCGCAAGCCGATGCCGGGCACACTCAGCGCGACACCACCCAGCACGGTGATGCGTCGCTTGAATGCTGCGGAAACCGCGGCCGGCCGCGTGACGATCAGCGTCGCGCCGGCAAACAATTCGGTCGGTGCGGCGGTGCGGGAATTTGCACGAGTCATGGCCCTCCGATCTTACGCGTCGCCCGGCTTGATCGACAGCATTGCGCGACGCACACTACGCGACCCTGTTTCCCGGCCGCTTATGACCCGCGCATCGAAGCACCCGTTGGCCCGCACTTTTCTGAGCAAGGCGCTCGACGAAATTCCGTTGACGCGCGCGATGCAGATCGTGCTGCGCGACTATGACGGCGATCGGCTTTCGCTGTCCGCGCCGCTGGCGCCGAATGTGAACGACAAGGGTTGCGCATTCGGCGGCAGTCTCGCCAGCCTGCTCACGCTGGCCGGCTGGGGACTGGTCGTGCTGAAGCTCAAAGCGCTAGACCGCGATTGCGATATCTACGTGCAGGATTCGACCATCCGCTATCTCGCGCCGCTATGGACCGATCTGATCGGGCACGCCGAGCTGGCCGGCGGCGAATCCTGGGAAGCCTTCGCGGCCACGCTCGGCGCACGCGGGCGCGCGCGCCTGCGCCTGACCTGCCGCGCGCCTCTTGCCGAAGGCGGCGACGCGTGCACGCTCGACGCGCGTTTCGTGGCGATCGTGCGTAAGTCCGACGGAGCAGGGTGAGTTCCCGGTGCGCGACCGTTTTGCGGCACAATGGACCTGCGTTGTCTACCGTGAGCCGCGCCATGTTGCAGCGAATCCTTGTGTTGCTTGTGCTCGGTATCCTCGCCGGCTGCCCCGAGTCGAAACCCGATCGCGACCTGCTCGATACGACGCTGCTGAACTACGCGACGGTGATCCGCTGGGGCAACTTCGAGGATGCTGTTGCGTTTGTCGATCCGGAGACGCTCAAGGCGCATCCGTTGACGCGCCTGGATCTTGATCGCTACACGCAGGTGCGCGTGACCGGCTACAGCGAACAACCGCTGCGGCCGGACGGCGAGTTGCAGATGAAGCAGACAGTGGAAATTGGATTGGTCAACAACAATACCCAGTCGGTGCGCTCGATACTCGACCGCCAGGTCTGGCGTTTCGATGCGAAGGCCAAGCGTTGGTGGCTGATGTCGGGCCTGCCGGATATCACCCAGCACTGAAACACGCCGGCTTCGATGTACAGATTTCCACAAATCCCGTTTTGGCGGACGCGATCCCGGGGACCTGGACTCACATCGGGCGTACGCTGACGGCGCCGTACTTTCGCCATGACTTTGCTCTGCGCGCCTGCGTAGCGGATAATCCGCGCCCCTCGTCTCGTTCGCGCTGCGCGCAGCCCAAGGTTCCATGTCCGATATCCTGCAACATCTGCCCGAGTTCTTCGGCAACCACATGCTTCTGGTCATGCTGTTCGTGGTGCTGCTCGTGGTCCTTGTCAGCAACGAAGTCTCGCAGCTGTTTCGCGGCTACCGCGAACTGACGCCGTCCGCACTGACCCTGCTGATCAATCGCGAAAGCCCGCTGCTGGTCGATCTTTCCGCTGCGGCGGACTTTGAGAAAGGCCATATTCCTGGCGCGCGCAACGTGCAGATGAGCCAGTTCGACCCGGAGAACAAGGAACTGGCCAAGGTCAAGGAACGACCCGTCGCCGTATACTGTCGCACGGGCAATACCTCGGCGCAGGCCGCCTCGCGGCTGGTCAAGGCCGGCTTCAAACAGGTGTTCTGGCTCGGTGGCGGTCTCGGCGCATGGCGCGAAGCCAGTCTGCCGATCGCCAAGGGCCGCTAGGCCGGTTTCGATCCTTGCCCGGCGCCACGTGCGCGTACCCGTCATGCGTGGGATAATCCGCGCCCTTTTTCCTTCTGTCTGAATTTTCTGGAGCAAGTCATGGCCGAAATCACTACCACCAACGGCGCCGCGGAAGCGGGCGCGCAACTGTCGCTGCAAAAGGTCTACATCAAGGACGCTTCGTTCGAAGTGCCCGGCGCACCGCAGATCTTCCAGGAACAGGGTCAGCCACAGGTACAGCTGAATTTGCAGCAACAGGTCGGCATGCTCGCGGAGAACGTCTACGAGGTTGTGCTCACCGTCACCGTGACCTGCAAGCTCGAGGAGAAGACCGCGTACCTTGCCGAAGTGCAGCAGGCCGGCGTATTCGGTGTGACCGGGTTCGATGCACAAACCCGCGACACCGTGCTCGCGACCTATTGCCCGAACGTGCTGTTTCCCTACGCGCGCCAGATCGTTTCCGATCTGATCCAGAATGGCGGCTTCCCGCCGTTCCTGCTGCAGCCGATCAATTTCGAGGCGCTTTACGCCGAGCAGGCGCGCCGCCAGGCGCAAGCCGCGCCCCAGGCGAACGCGTAATTCCGCCACCGGTCTGACTGCAAGATCGCCAAACGCTGTCCTCGGCCACGCTTTCACGACGATGAGCACGAAGCCGGCGATTTCAGTTTTGGGCGCCGGCTCCTGGGGCACTGCGCTCGCTGCGGTGCTCGCGCGCAACGGCGTGCCCACGACTCTGTGGGGCCGCGATGCGGCCGCGCTGGCGGCGATGCAGGCGACGCGGCGCAACGCGCGTTATCTGCCCGATCTCGAATTGCCGGGCGCACTGAATCTGTGCGCCGATCTGGATACGGCGGTGCGCAGCGCGCAGGCCTTGTTGATCGTCACCCCGAGCCATGCGTTTCGCGCGCTGATCGAGCGCATCGGCGCCGATGTCGCGCCGAATGCAGGCGTGGCCTGGGCAACCAAGGGTTTCGACCCGGCCTCCGGCCGCTTCCTGCATGAAATCGTCGCCGACCGCCTGCCCGGCGTACCCGCGGCGATCGTCACCGGGCCCTCATTCGCGCGCGAAGTCGCGCAGGGTCTGCCGACTGCGGTCACCGTGCATTCGGCCACGCCGGCATTCGCGCAACAAATTGCGCAAATGCTGCATAGTACACTTTTTCGCGCCTACACCGGCAGCGACGTGATCGGCGCCGAACTCGGCGGCGCGATGAAGAACGTGCTCGCCGTGGCGACCGGCGTCGCCGACGGCATGAATCTGGGTCTGAATGCGCGCGCCGGACTGATCACGCGCGGCCTCAATGAGATGCTGCGCCTCGGCAGCGCGATCGGCGCGCGCGCGGACACCTTGATGGGCCTCGCCGGCCTGGGCGATCTGGTCCTGACCTGCACCGGCGATCTGTCGCGCAATCGTCGTCTCGGTCTGGCGCTCGGGCGCGGTGTGGCATTGGCGGACGCCGTGGCGCAAATCGGCCAGGTCGTGGAAAGCATCGAGACCGTCGACACGGTCATGCGCCTGGCTGTGGACCACGGCATCGAACTGCCGATCTCGCGCGGCGTGCAGCGCGTACTGCACGAGGAGATCACGCCAGCCGAAGGTTTGCGCGAACTGCTCGCGCGCGAGCAGAAGCCCGAATATCCCGCTTTAATCGATAACGCTGTTGCGCGAAGCGCAACGGTCATTCTCCCTCTTCCGCCTGCGGGAGAGGGCAAGGGCTGAGGGCCGGCGCTATGGGCCACGCCCCTCGTATCTACTGCTACGCACCACCGGCAAAGCCGCGCTGGCGCCACGCTTCGTAAACCACCACCGCGACCGCATTCGACAGATTCAGACTGCGGTTGTCCGGGCGCATGGGCAGACGCAAGCGTTGTCCCGGCGCCAGTCCATCGAGCAGGCTCTGCGGCAGGCCACGCGTTTCCGGACCGAACAGCAGCGCGTCGTCGTCGGCAAATTGCGCATTTGTATACAATGTGTCGCCGCGTGTGGACAGCGCGAACAGCCGACGCGGTTTGACGCTGGCGGCGAAGGCGTCGAGGTCGTCATGCACCGCAAGCGCAGCAAACTCGTGATAATCGAGTCCCGCACGCCGCAGTTTCGCGTGATCGAGGTCGAAACCGAGTGGGCGGATCAGATGCAGCTGCGCGCCGCTGTTGGCGCACAGGCGGATCACATTGCCGGTATTCGGCGGAATCTCGGGTTGGTACAGGACCACATGCAGCATACCGCGATTATTTCGCGATCCGTGCGCATGCGACAAGTCTCGTGAACGGTCCGCGCTTAACGCGCAGCCGTCCGCGCACCCAAGTCGATCGGCGCACCGACCACGAC
>JAYTQX010000314.1:0-2767 GCA_043746455.1 Pseudomonadota bacterium | reverse complement strand
AACGCCCGCCTGATAGCCGCCGCGCCTGAGCTGCTGGATGCGCTGCGACGCGCAGTTATCGCGCTTGCTTTCGCTGCAGAAACTTTGCCCGTCATGCAGGACGCCTACGAGGACGTGAGCGCAGCCATTGCCAAAGCCACGGGGACGCAGCCATGATGATCGAACTCGGCGCGATGAGTGACAGCATCGCCAAGCAACTGGCGGATGCTGGAATGGAATCCGCTGGCAAGTCGGCTGAGCTACTTGACCGTTTGTCGAAAGCGATAACGCTTTGCCACATACACGGCTGCCTTACCGATTCGCAATGCGCATCAGCACGTCATCGACTTGTAAAGCAGATTCGAGTTCGCCCTGTATCTGCGAGCGTCGAATCATGAGCGGCCTCTACATGGATCACCCCGAGTGGACATCGGAGCAGCGCGTTGCCGTGATGGTCTTGGAGCGTATGCGCTTCGAGCGCGACGAACGCCAGGCGCGGGCGCACAACCCTTTTCACGCGCCGGCTGAGGCTGGCGAACAGGAGAAGATCGCATGAGCCGCTGGTTTGAGCGTGAAGAAGAATCGCTTGAGCGTGATTTGTCGGAAGGCCGCATTACGCAGAGGGAGTTCAACGATTGCATTCGTGATATGCGCCGAGAGTTGCATGAAAGCGCCAACGAAGCGGCGCAGGACGCGTATGACCGCGAAATGGAGAACTGGTGATGCTGATGCGCGAAATCCTACTCTCCGAAACCCTGCGCCATTCCAGCTTCGCGCAATCCGCTGCGACGCGTGGCGGCAAGGTCGCCGAGTTCGTGATGATTGAGACGGGCTGCCGCGTCACGGTGCCACAGCAACTTTCCACTATTCGCGAGGAATCAAAATGAAGATCAAGAACATTATCAGCCGTCACCGCAACGACTTTCGCGCCGATATGGAGTGCGAACACTGCGGCCATGTGCAGAGGAATAACAACGGTTATGACGATAGCAATTATCACAACCGAGTCATTCCTGCGATGACGTGCAGCGCGTGCGGCAAGAATAGGTCTGGTGCGGTGCCTGCGACCGCTAATGACAACGGAACCGTTCACGTAGCCGCGTAACCACTTTCCAGCAGCGAGCCGGCGCTATCCGGCGAGGATCATCTACGGCAGTGAATGCGCAGGCTGATGCGCAGTGCGAGTGAACAGAGAAACGGCCAAGTCGAGGCATCGATCAGGGCGAAGTCGGCTCCGAACCTTTCGGGCAGAAATAGGTTTCTCACGGCATGAATAAGGCGGACAGTCCGCGCCGCTTTGGACACACACCACAGTCGCAACATGCCGGAGATCAGCACCGGCCACTGCCACCCTTTCCAACAACGCGCCGGCCGCTGCCGGCAAGGATTGAGCCATGAATAACGTCGCAAGAGTCGAACCGAAGCGCCAGGAACTCACGCTGGCACCCGATGGCAGCCCAATGGCTGGCGCGCTGGTGTTCCTGCAAAACGGCGGGAACATCGAGCAGCTCAATCAGATGATGGATCTGCAAACCCGCTGGGAAGCCAACGAAGCGCGCAAGGCTTTCACTGTGGCGATGGCAGGCTTCAAGGCTGAGCCGATCACGATTTACAAGGCCAAGAACGTCAGTTTCACTACGCGCGAAGGCGACACAACCAGCTATAACCACGCCGAGCTATCAGACGTAACCGATGCCGTCGGCCCTGCTCTGGCAAAGCACGATCTTGCCTACCGCTGGAACATTCATCAAGATGGCGGCGCAATCAAGGTCGATTGCATCCTTACGCATGTTCGCGGTCACTTTGAGATGGTGACGCTGCAAGCTGCGCCAGATGCATCCGGCAAGAAAAACGCTATTCAGCAGGTAGCCAGCACCACGACCTACCTGCAGCGCTACACCCTGCTGGCGATCACCGGGATGTCCACGAAGGGCATGGACGATGATGGGCGGCAGGCGGATCACGCGCCGAACAACAAGGATCTGGACTGGATCGCCGTCGCTGAAACTATCACTGATCTGGACGATTACAAGGCAAAGAAAGCTGAAGTCTGCCAGTCCTACGGCGACGCGACGCGCGTGCCTAAAGCCGTGCTTGCTGCATTCAACACCAAGTTCACCGCGCTGAAGGAGGCCGCCAAGTGATCGACGATCTGGAAATCTTCGACTGCGACCAAAACTCGCCAGAGTGGTTTGAGGCTCGCCGTGGCGTTGTGACGGCCTCGCGGTTCTCCGACGTGCTGGCCAAGGGTCAGGGAATCACGCGCCGCAAGTACCTGCTTACGCTGGCCGGTGAGGCCATCACGGGCGAGTGTGCTGAGAGCTACAGCAATGCGCACATGGAGCGCGGGCATGCGATGGAGGCGGACGCCCGCAACCTGTACGCCTTCGCAAATGATGTTGCTCCGCAGATGGTTGGCTTCATGCGCCGAGGGCGTGCCGGCGCCAGCCCTGATTCGCTGGTTGGCGCTGAGGGCATGTTGGAGATCAAGTCCAAACTGCCGCACCTTCAGATTGACGTGCTGGACAAGGGCAAGCTGCCGTCCGAGCACGTCGCCCAAGTACAGGGGCAGTTGATGGTATCTGGCCGACAGTGGGCCGATTTCGTTTCCTACTGGCCAAAGCTCCCGCTGTTCTGCATCCGCGTGGAGCGCGATGAGGCATACATCGCAACGCTTCGTCAGGCCATTGCCGACTTTGTTGGCGAGCTTGATACCTACATTGAACGCTACGGAGTAAAGGCAGCATGAGCAGCATCAAAACCAAGTTCGACGCCGTAGCTGCGCGAA
>JAYTQX010000313.1:0-2413 GCA_043746455.1 Pseudomonadota bacterium | reverse complement strand
CAAGGCTATCTCTGCGCTCCCAATACCGGCGCCAATATATTCTGCGATCCCAACACCCCGGGCGCGCAGACGCTGTTCACGGTCAACGGGCAGAACACTCGAGCGCGAGGGATCAACGACCAGGGCCTGATTGCCGGGTTTGTATACGGCCATGGACTGCCGCCAGCGGGTTTCGTTGGTACCTCAGCAAGCGGCTACACGCTCCTCCATCCGCCGGGCCTCGGCGATGTTTACGTGCAAGGCATGGGCAACAGTGGCGAGGTTACCGGTCAATATTACGAAGACACTGGCGATACCATCGGCCACGGTTTCATTGCGACGCTGGCCTACGCAACTCCCCAGGGGAGCAATGTGCCGGTCAATGCCGGCACAGTCGGGCCGGCAACCGTCGGACTGACATTTCCGTCCGTCACCAGCGGCGGTGTCACGACCGTAATACAGATTAGCCCGTCGTCTGCGGGGACGCTGCCGTCGGAGTACGAACTCGTCGGTAGCGACATCGCCTTCGATATCACAACCACGGCAACGTATACGACGCCCCCGCCGATCATTGTCGCGCTCCAAGTGCCAGCGCCAATTGTCGATGCAACGACGTTTTCGCAATGGCGGGTATTGCACAATGAGAATGGCGTTTTGGTGGATAGAACGGCGTCCAATCCACCTCCGGACTATGCAACTCAAACGATCTACGCAAGTGTGTTGTCGCTCAGTCCATTCGTCATTGCCAAGGCGATCCTGCGTGCGCAGATTCAGCAACCCATCAATCCCGATGGTTCGAGCGTGTTCAACATCAACCGCGGCGTTGTGCCGGTGAAATTCACACTCACGTCCGCTGGCGTAGCAACATGCCAATTGCCTTCGGCAACCATCTCGCTCAATCGCACCGCAGGTACCGTCGTGGGGTCTCTCGACGAGAGCACTTACCTATTGGCATCGGACAGTGGATCGAACTTCCGAGTAAGCGGATGCCAGTATGTCTACAACCTTGCCACCGGTTCGCTGGGCAGCGGAACGTACCAAGTCAATATATCGATTGGCGGTGCTGTGGTAGGAGGCGGGACCTTTGCATTGAAATAAGCCATTGGACCGGCAACGCCTCGCGATGTCGCGGCCCGTTGATCATTGTCACGATTTCCCACCCATTCCCTGATTCGCACGCCTCGGGAGCAGAAAAAAAGAGCCCGGCAGCTACGACGAACGACGGGCACAGCTGCTTCGTGATCCGCTTGCCGACGCTGGCTTGGTAGATTCAAGCCAGACGCGGCTTCACCTTGCTCGCCGCCAACTTCGCATTACGCCGCGCCGTGTCGACATCCGCAGCGCGCGCGAGTGCGACGCCCATACGGCGCTTGACGAAACTCTCGGGCTTGCCGAACAGGCGCAGGTCGGTGTTCGGCACGGCGAGCGCGTCGGCGACGCCGTCGAACAGCAGCGGCTTGCCGTCGACGCCGCCGTAGATCACGGCCGATGCGCCGGGGCTCTTCAACGACGTGTCGACCGGCAAGCCGAGGATCGCTCGCGCGTGCAGTTCGAATTCGTTCTGCCACTGGGTGATCATCGTCACCATGCCGGTGTCGTGCGGGCGCGGGCTGACTTCGCTGAACCACACCTGCTCGCCTTTGACAAACAGTTCGACGCCGAAGATACCCTGGCCGCCGAGATCGTCGGTCACCTTCTTCGCGATCTCCTGTGCGCGCGCCAGTGCGGCGGCGGGCATCGCATGCGGCTGCCAGCTTTCCACATAGTCGCCGTGCACTTGCACATGACCGATCGGTGCGCAGAACTGGGTTTCGATGGGCAGGAGCCCGAGTGCCTCGGAGGCCATGGATGGCCGGGAGAGGCCGTCGTCAGTCTTGCGCGCGCGCACGGTCAGCAAGGTGATTTCGTAATCGAAGTCGATGAAGCCTTCGACGATCACGCGGTTGAGGCTGACGCGGCCGCCAGCCATCGCGTAATCCCAGGCTTTCTTCACGTCGTCGGGACCATCGATTCGGCTCTGGCCCTTGCCGGACGAACTCATGACCGGCTTGACGATGCACGGGTACCCAACGCCGGGCAGGAGCCCAAGTGCCGCGGAGGCCATGGATGGCCGAGAGAGTCCGCCGCCGTCGATCGCGGCCTGCAGCTCAGCAAGCGAATCGCAGAATTGATATGGACTCGTCGGCAGGCCTAGCGTTTCCGCGGCGAGGCGACGGATGCCTTCGCGATTCATCGTCAGTCGCGCGGCGCGCGCGGTCGGGATCACACGCACCACGCCGGCCGCTTCGAGCTCTTCAAGCATCGGTGTCGCGATCGCCTCGATCTCTGGCACAACGATGTCGGGCCGCTCGGCTTCGATCAGCAACTTCAACTGCTGTGCATCGCTCATCGCGATCGTGCGCGCGTGATGCGCGACCTGCTGGCCCGGCGCGTG
>JAYTQX010000312.1:0-18851 GCA_043746455.1 Pseudomonadota bacterium | reverse complement strand
TTCCGCACTCGATTTTTGCGCCGTCCGCGGGACCGGTGATGCCGAACAAGTTGGTGCTGCGCCTGCAGCCGGACGAGGCGGTCACGCTGTCGCTGATGATCAAGTCGCCCGGTCCCGGCGGCCTGCGTTTGCAGGAGGTACCTCTCGACATGAGCTTCGCCGAAGCATTCGGCGTGGCCCAGCCGGACGCCTACGAACGCCTGCTGCTCGACGTGGTGCGCGGCAATCTGACCTTGTTCATGCGTCGCGATGAAGTCGAGGCCGCCTGGCGCTGGATCGATCCGATTCTCGCTGCTTGGGAAACCAATCCCGAAGCGCCGAAAGCCTACACGTCGGGCACCTGGGGGCCGAGCGCAGCGGTCGCCTTGATCGAGCGCGACGGCCGCACCTGGCACGAGGAAGCGGCGTGACGGCTGCCGCGCACCTGCCGATGGCGTCCGATTGCGTGAACATGGTCGAGCACACTTTCGCTGGCGCGGAGCCATTGGCCGACGCACTCGCCGCCGCTGTGGCCGCGGATCTGAAATCCGCGATCGCGGCGCGCGGCCATGCGCTGCTGGCGGTGTCCGGCGGCAAGACGCCGACGCGTTTTCTTGCGCAACTGTCGCGACAGCCCTTGGCTTGGGAACAGGTCACCGTCACCCTCGTCGACGAGCGCTGGGTCGCGCCGGATCATGCACGCTCGAACGAACGCTTGCTACGCGCGACCCTGCTGCAAGGCGCCGCTGCCACCGTGCATTTTGTGTCGCTGTATGCAACCGGTTTCGTGGAACCCGAAACCGCCCTGCCCGCGATAGCCAAGCGCATCGCCCGGCTCGACCGGCCGTTCGACGCACTCGTGCTCGGCATGGGCGAGGACGGTCATTGCGCTTCGTTCTTTCCTGGCGGCGACCATCTTGCCGAAGCGACCGATCCACATACCGACGCTCTCGTGCTGCCGATGCGTGCACCAAGCGCAGGTGAGCCGCGCATCACCTTGACCCTGCCCGTCGTGCTCGACAGCCGTGCGATCTATCTGCATATCGAAGGCGAACGCAAACGCCGCGTGTTGCAGGATGCCGCCAACTCAGCCGAATCCGATCGCACGTTTCCGATCAGCCAGGTGCTGCGCAATGCGCGCGCGCCGCTGAATGTCTATTGGTGCGCCTAGCACCAGGAGTCTCGCATGGCACTAAACCCTGTCCTCGAAAAAGTCACCGCGAATATCGTTGCGCGCAGCCGCGTCACGCGCGCGGCGTATCTGGAGAAAATCGACCGCGCGCGCGGTCACGGTCCGCATCGCAAGCGGCTGTCCTGCGGCAACCTCGCCCACGGTTTCGCCGCCTGTTCCAGCGACGACAAGGCGGCGATTCGCGGTGCGGTGCATCCGAATATCGCGATCGTCACCGCCTACAACGACATGCTTTCCGCGCATCAGCCGTACGAGCGTTATCCGGAATTGATCCGCAGGACGGCGCGCGAGTTCGGCGCGACGGCGCAGGTCGCCGGCGGCGTACCAGCAATGTGCGACGGTGTGACCCAGGGCCAGGGCGGCATGGAGTTGTCGCTGTTCTCGCGCGATGTGATCGCGCTGTCCACCGCGGTATCGTTGTCGCACGACATGTTCGATGCGGCTATGTTCCTCGGCATCTGCGACAAGATCGTGCCCGGCCTGTTGATCGGTGCGCTTGCGTTCGGCCATCTGCCCGCGATCTTCGTACCCGCGGGGCCGATGCCGAGCGGTATCGGCAACGACCAGAAATCCAAGGTCCGACAACTGTACGCAGAGGGCAAGGCCAGCCGGGCGGAACTGCTTGAAGCCGAAGCCGCGTCCTACCACGCGCCCGGCACCTGCACGTTCTACGGCACCGCGAACTCGAACCAGATGCTGATGGAGTTCATGGGACTGCACCTGCCCGGGGCGAGCTTCGTCAATCCGAACACGCCGCTGCGCGATGCGCTCACGGTCGCGGCAACGCAGCGTGCCGCGTCGATCACCGCGCTCGGCGAACACTACCAGCCGCTCGGCCGCATCGTCGACGAACGCGCGGTGGTCAACGGCGTTGTCGGCCTGCATGCAACGGGCGGCTCGACCAATCTTCTGTTGCATATGGTCGCGATCGCGCGCGCAGCCGGCATCGTGCTGACGCTCGACGACTTCGACGAGCTTGCCAGCGCCGTCCCGCTGCTCGCGCGCGTTTACCCGAACGGCCGCGCCGACGTGAACCAGTTCCATGCCGCCGGCGGCTTGAATTTCCTGATCGCACAACTGCTCGACGCGGGCTTGCTGCACGGGGACGTGAGCACGGTCAATGGCACCGGTATGGACGGCTATCGCAAGCATGCGCTGCTGGATGATGCGGGCAAGCTCACGCATACGCCCGTTGCGGCTGCGAGCTACGACGAAACTGTGCTGCGCCCGACCGCCAATCCGTTTCGTCCCGACGGCGGCCTGCGCGCACTCAGCGGCAATCTCGGCCGCGCGGTGATCAAGGTGTCCGCAGTGCCGGCCGAGCGCGCCATCATCGAAGCGCCGGCCGTTGTGTTCGACGAGCAGGACGAGATCAAGGCTGCATTCGAGCGCGGCGAACTCGACCGCGACTTCGTCGCGGTGGTGCGTTTCCAGGGCCCGCGAGCGAACGGCATGCCCGAGCTGCACAAGCTCACGCCGGTGCTCGGCGTGCTGCAAGATCGCGGCTTCAAGGTCGCTCTCGTCACCGACGGGCGCATGTCCGGCGCCTCGGGCAAGGTACCAGCGGCCATTCATCTCACGCCTGAGGCCGCCTGCGGCGGTGCGATCGGCAAGATCCGGAACGGCGACATCGTGCGCCTCGATGCGATCGCCGGCACGCTTGATGTAAAAGTAGATAATGCGACATTTTCCATTCGCCACCAAGCGAGCGCAGAGGGGCTTGCAGCGCACCACAGCGGCCTCGGCCGTGAACTGTTTTCCCTGTTCCGCGATAGCGTCGGCGCCGCCGATGCCGGCGCCAGCGTCTTTTGTTGAACATGTTTGGTTGAACATGCGGTCATGGAAGGCCGCTTGTGATCTTCGCGATCATGGACGAACGCACCCGTAACGGAGTTTGAAATGCCCAGTGCAATCGAAAACAAGCAAATCCAGGTCGAAGCGACTCTGCGCCTCGCGCCCGTCGTCGCGGTCGTGGTGATCGACGACCTCGCCACCGCGGTGCCGCTCGCGCGCGCGCTGGTCGCGGGCGGTATCCGCGCGATCGAAATCACTCTGCGCACGCCGGTCGCGCTGGATGCGATCCGTGCGGTCGCCGGCGAAGTCGAAGGCGCCGTGGTTGGCTCGGGCACCGTACTGACGCCCGGCGATCTGCGGGCATCAGAACGCGCCGGCGCGCGCTTCGCTGTTTCGCCCGGCGCCACTGACAGCCTGATCGACGCCGCCGACGCGAGCATGCTGCCATGGCTGCCCGCCGCGGCGACCGTAGGCGAGGCCATGCGTCTGTTCGAACGCGGCTACCGTTTCCTCAAATTCTTTCCGGCAGTACCCGCGGGCGGCGTCCCCCTGTTGCGCGCCTGGGCCTCGCCCCTGCCCGGCATCCGCTTCTGTCCAACCGGCGGCATCACACCGACAACCGCGCCTGACTTTCTCGCCTCGCCCAATGTCGTCTGCGTCGGCGGTTCCTGGCTGAGCCCGAGAGATCTGCTGCGAGCTGGCGATTGGAAAAAGGTCGAAAAACTTGCGCGCGCTGCGGCGGCGCTGAAAGCCGCGACGTCGAATCATTAGAACGCGGATTGACGCGGACACGCACGACTAAAAAGTTTCACAGGATGCATACCGATCGCACTCAGCGTGGAGTTTCGACGCGCCGCTAAGTCGTCTTTGCGGTATAACCCGAACACCAGCCTTTGGCGTGCACTGCTTTCCCCGGATAGAGTTGACAGGGCGCGTATTCGCTACCGCCGCCGCCTTGGAATAACTTGCAGTTGGCGCACATCTGACCGGGCGCATACTTCGAATACTTGGCGTGGTCGACCGTGCCGGCGTCTTCGTGATACCCGAGTGCCTGTGCGGGCGGATCCGATTCCGATACGTGCGTCACTTCGTCCGCCGACGCGATACGCGGCAGAATTGCGCCCACCCATATCGCGCTGACGACGGTGAAAGTCGTTCCGAGAAAATCGCGTCGCGTTGGATTGTGATTGCTGCTGTCTTTCATGGATCAAGCTCCGTCATGGTCAAGGACTGTGGACCTCGCTAGAGCGCGATCCACAGAAAGGCGAACAAGATGTCGTTGTCGTGCGCGTTGCGGCCAAATCCATCGTAGTCGCGGGCGGCGCCATTGAATTTGTCGTACCAGGTGTATTGCAGACCGAGTCTCAGGTTGGCGAAGGGCGCGGCCCACGAGTCGCTCTGGCCGAACGGCGTCCAGTCGGCCTGCAGGATGGCGCCGCGGCTGTCGGGTTTTCCGGTCCGACTGCCAGAGCCGGGTCCGGGTGCAAACAACTGGTCGTCGCGGCTGCCGTGGACGTCGAATCGGCCGAGGGTCAGACCGTAGTGGCTATCGTAGTAATACGACGCATTGAGCCACATCGAGTCCAGCGAGCCGGCACGAAGCGCGGCCGCACCCGCCGCGAACGACGCGTCCAGGGTTTTGCGCTCATGGATGTAGGCGCCGTTTGCAGTGAACACGTGTTTGCCGGTACCGAGGAGCTGATACGACGCGTCGATGCCGACATCCCGGTAGTCGTTGGTCGCGCCGGAAATGCGCCCGGGCTCGAGCTTGGCATTCAAGCCAAACAATCCCGCGGACCACGAATGTCCGGCGTCGTCCTGCGTGTAGGCAATGCGCCAGTACGGTGCCAGACCCTGGATGCGGCCTGCAGCGTCTTCCACGTTCAGCGAGTCGAGAAAGCCGTGCGACAGCGAGCGATAGCCACCCAATTCGGCATACCAACTGCCGTTGAAATAGGCGTACGCGCTCAGTCCCAGCACCTGATGTTCCAGGCCGCCGTCGAGCAGCGGTGCGGCGGCCTGCCCGGGCACCAACTCCGATGCCATGTACGGAAAGCGCCAGGCCGGCAGCGTATTCCACGCATCCTGCACCGTGGGATTGTTGTTCAGCGAAACGCCGACGATGGCGGGTTTGCCGGCGAGCGTCAGCGTGCGCGCGTAGCGCACATCGACGTTATCAAGTGTGGTCAAGCGACCGATGTCCGAATACGTGGCCTGGACAAAAGTGCCGATGTCGCCGAGATGTCCGGCAAGAAACACCGATGCCTCCTGCACCGAAAAGTTGTCGTTGCGCCCGTCGTGCGAACCGGCGTTGTCCGGCTGATCGGTTTTGGTTTGGGTAAACGAGGTCACCAGCATCGCGGCGAGCGGAACGCTGTGCTGGCTCTGGTTCTGACCGTCGCCCGCTGCCGGCAGGGCATAGCCTTGCAGTTTGAACGCGCGTCCGAACGGCGAGAGCTGGGGCCCGAACGATCCGATGTGACAGGTCACGCAGGGTTGGCCGGTTTGCTGCGCGAAACTCGGCAGTGCATATGCTGGAGGTAGGCAAAGCAAAAGCAGCATCGCAACCAGCAGCATTGCCGTCGGCGTCGCCAAAAAATGGCCGACTGCATTTTGATCGGTACGTCGCATCCATCACCTCCGCAATCGTCGTGAAAGTCGGCGCGTTGCCGGCCGCACCGATTTGCGGCAGTAGATGCCATGGCGCGATTGGAAGGTTCAGTGTCGAGTAGGACGCGGTTCAGGAAAACGCGACGCTGGCGGCACTTTACTGAATACCGGCCAACGCGCGGTTGAAACGAGTGAACCGTCACCAGCGATTGCGGAATAGACCATTGTGACCACGCGTAAACGTGGCGCGAGGACGCCGTGCCTGGCACGGCGCAGACGCACACGAACGAAGGAAACTGAAACCATGAAACAACTTGATAGCAAGGCAATCATCACCGCACTGGGTCTGCTGGTATCTGCCGGGGCTTTCGCCGCCGGCGGCATGCATTCCGCGGCACCGCAGGCGTCACCCCACACGATGACGACGCGCACGGTGTCCGCACCGACGCATACCACCGGACAACCGAACCAGAGTTGTGGCAGCGCAAGCGCTCCCAACACTCCGGGCAATGCCGCAGTGGCACCAGGCTCGGCGTTCAACCCGGATGGCAAGGCCGGAACCATGTATGCCGGTCAGCAGCCGCAGAACTCGCGCAACCCCATGAGCGTGTCGCAGTACGACGTCGCCTGCTTCCATCAGCACTGACAGCTATCGGTAGTTCGGAGTGAAGGAGCCCAGCGAACGGTCTGGGCTCTTCCGCTAGACGCTACTTCCCCGCTTCCGCACCCGGCCGCACCGGCGCCGTCGAGCCGCGGATCACCAGCGTCGGGCTGAAGCCGACATTCTGCGTGCTGTGCGCGGCATGCCCGCCGCGTTTCAATTCGGCGATCAGGCGCTCGGTCGCGCGGCGCGCGATATCCGCGGTCGCCTGCTTGGCCGTGGTCAGTGCGGGCCAGCATTGGCGCGAGAACGGGCTGTCCTCGAATCCCGCGATCGACAGATCGTAGGGCACATTCATGTTCGCGGATTTCGCCGCGGCGAGCACACCCGCAGCGATCTCATCGTTGGAGCCGAAAATCGCCGTCGGCGGATTCTTCAATGCGAGCAATTTGCGCGCGCCGCGAAACCCGTCGTCGAATGAATAATCGCCTTCGACGATCAACGCCTTGTCCGCCGCGATGCCGTAGTGCTTGAGCGCGTCCTCATAACCCTTGAAGCGCTCGGGACTCGAACGATGCGCCTTGCCGCCCCAGAGAAAACCGATGCGCTGGTGCCCGAGCTGGATCAGATGTTCGGTCACCGCATACGCCGCATCGCGGTCGTCGACGAAGACACAGGGAAAACCGTCGCGCGGATCTTCGGCGGCGGAAAGAATGCGCACGAACTTGATCTTGTGCGCGGCGAGAAAGCGGATCAGCTCCATGCGCTCGGACATCGGCGGCGCCAGCACAAGACCGGCGAGACGCGAACGCTGCACGAGATCGCGCAACTCCTCGGCGAGCTGCGGCGAACTGGAATCGCAGGGATGAATGTGAAGACCGAAACCGTTTTCCCGACACACCGACAGCACGCCACTCTGCATCGCAATCACGTAGTACGCGTTCGGGTTGTCGTAAACCATGCCTAGCGCGTATGACTTGGCGCTGCGCAGGCTGCGCGCGGACTGATCGGGGTGGTAGTCGAGTTCGGCCACCGCCAGCTCAACACGCTTGCGCGTCGCCTCCAGCACGGAGGGCTCGTGATTGATCACCCGCGATACCGTCTTCAGCGACACCTTCGCCCGCTTGGCGACATCTTTGATCGTTGGAGTGCGCATGTTCGCCAGGTCATCCATTTTCGTATCGCGCGGATCGTGGCCCGCACACCCTGCCATTCTCGCTTGAAACGCCCCGCTGCGGCCAGCGCCATGCGCCAAGCCAGCGGACTCGATCGAGTATTATTTTATACAAGTATATTAAGAACGGGACTGCGTCGCCAAGCATGCCTGCCCTCTGTCAATCGCGTACATAACGTGTCGTATTGGCCACGTTCTCGCCTGCAAAACTTGTACTTCACAAGTAACGTTGTCATGTTAATTTTCGTAAACTATTATTTATATCTATTTGTATTTATTATTATTTTATATAGATGTAGGTCGGAAAAATAATTCTGTAATGCCATATTGACAACGTTGTCATCATAGCGCAGACTGCCGCGCAATCAAGAGGCCACCGGCCATGTTTGACTCGGGGAAGCAGCGCGTGATGCAAGACGCAAGTCCGCTCACTGTCGGTTTGCAACCGTTGCGCAAGAGCGCGGCTACGGCGCCCGGCGCTCCATTCCTCGCCGCCGATGTCGGAGGCACCCATGCCCGTATCGGCCTTATTCAAGCGCAAACCGCCCATTCGATCGCGGACCATGCCGAGGATCACCTGGAAGTTCTCGGCTATCGCAAATACGCTTGCGCCGATTATTCAGGCCTGGCGGAAATCCTGCGCGAATTTCTTCGCGACACCGGTGCACGACCTGTCGCCGCCTGCATCGCGTGTGCGGGTTACGCGCTCGGCGACACACTGATCAACGCCAACCTGCCCTGGAATGTTTCGCTATCGAGCCTCGGCCGAGGCCTCGGCATCGAGCACGTCGCCCTGGTCAACGACTTCAAGGCGATCGCCTACGCAACACACTTCCATCCGCTCGAAGACTCGATTCAGATCGCTGGCGTCGGCGAGGTCGGCTCCGGCCAATCGCAGCTCGTCGTCGGTCCGGGGACCGGCCTCGGCGCGGCGGTGCTGCTGCCGCGCTCGCCGCGCCCCGAGGTTCTTGCCACCGAAGCCGGGCACGCAGCCATCGCGCCACGCACCGCTCTGGAACTGCAGATCGTGCGTCGTCTCGGCAAGGGTCTCGCGCATGTGCCCAACGAACAGATTCTGTCCGGCCCCGGCCTCGTCACGCTATATCGGGTGCTCAGCGAAATCCGCGCGGTTCAGCCGCGTTTCGCGTCGCCCGAAGAGATCACGGCCGCGGCCCTGAGCGAAAGCGACGCGCTCGCAGTGGAATGCGTCATCTGTTTCTGCTCGTGGCTCGGCAGCATGGTCGGCGACCTGGCGGTCCTGTTCGGTACCTACGGAGGCGTGTCGCTCGCGGGCGGTTTCCTGCCGCAGATATTGCCGCTGCTCCAGCGCAGCGATTTCGCCGAGCGTTTCCGCGACAAGGGCACGATGCGCACGGTGCTCGAACGCGTACCGGTGCGCTTGATCGAACACGGCCGGCTCGGCGTGACCGGTGCGGCGCACTGGTATCTGGACCACGAATACAAATCCGGCGAGGTTTGAGGAGTGAACGCCGGAGCGAATGCGGATTGCGGAGGAATCGGGCGCTGGATGCGCCCAGAAATTGCAAAAATGTGGATAGATATAAATGTAAACATTTCCCGGCGGAGCCGCACGTTGCAGCGAATCTTCCGGATCACACACCTGACCAGAGGGGCGACCCATGAAAACCCGTAAAACCATACTCGCGGCGAGCATTGCCGCAGCTCTATACGCAAGCGCGGTCGTCCACGCCGGCGAAGTGGCGACAAACAATGTTGCGCAGACCCCGGATGCTGGCCCGGCCGCAGCCGACGCGCAAGGCACGCCGTCGACCACGAACAAGAACACCGACGAACTCGGCACCATCTTCGTCACCGGTATCCGCGATACCGAGGCGGAGTCGCTGAAGTTGAAGCAGGCCGCCGATTCGCACGTCGACATAATCACCGCGGAAGATGTGGGCAAGCTGCCGGCCAAGAACGTGGCCGACACGCTGCAGCGCCTGCCCGGCGTCAATATCAGTTCCGCCAGCGCCAGCGAAGGCGGCTTCGACGAGAACGACCGCGTCTCGCTGCGCGGCACCAATCCGAGCTTGACCCAGACCCTGGTCAACGGGCATACCGTCGGCACCGGCGACTGGTTCGTGCTGAGCCAGGTGCAGACCGTCGGCCGCAGCGTCAGCTACACCTTGCTGCCCTCGGAAATAGTCAGCGAAGTGGTGGTGCACAAGAGCTCCGAGGCAAAGATCACGGAAGGCGGTGCTGCCGGCTCGGTGGACATCATCACGCGCAAGCCGCTCGAGTATGCCAAGCCCCTGACCGGGGAAGTTTCCGCCGGTGGCGTGTATTCCGATCTGCCGGGCACGACCAAGCCGCAGTTCAGCGGCCTGCTCAACTGGAAGAATGCGGACGATACCTTCGGCGTGCTGGTGCAGGGCTTCTATGAGCAACGCGCCTTGCAGCGTGACGGGCAGGAAGTGATCGGCGGCTACAACCAGATCGCTGCCGGTTCCGCTGTGGCAACGGCCCACCCGGATCTGGCCAATGTGTATTACCCGAATCTGATCGGCGCGGCGTTGTTTACGCAGAAGCGCACGCGCGAAGGCGGCGTGGTCGACCTGGAGTTCAAACCGTCGGACACCCTGACTGTCGACGTCAACGGGTTCTATTCCAAGCTCAAGGCCGACAACTACAATCGCAACTACCTGCAGTGGGCGAGCCAGTTCGTACCACTTGGGATTGGCCTGCAACCCGGCTACACGGTGGTTAACCATGTGCTCACCTCGGCCATTTTCGCGCCGGTGGCGGGCAGTACCGTTCCCTATGGCGTATACGACCAGATCTCGCGCCCCGGTGCCGCGTCGCAGTCGGAATACCTGACCGCGGATGCCAAATGGCGGGCCGGCGATCACCTGACCTTCACTGGCCAGGTCGGCACCACGAATGGCAAGGGTGACAGCCCAAACCAGGACGTCACCGAGCTGGGTACGGGCGCGGGTGCCGGCGCAAGCTGGCAGATGCGCGGCCTCGGTCAGCCGATCAACTGGACGCAGGGTGGCGTCAACAACAACCCTTCGACCATTCTGCCGCAGGATGGTTGGATCTTTGGCGACCAGAATATTCACGTCAAGGACAAGGAAAACTGGGCCCAGGGCGACGGTGAGTTCGCCTTCGACAACAGTGCGTTGAGCTCGCTGGATTTCGGCGCGCGTTATTCCGAGCACACGCGCGACAACAAGACCGATATCGGTCAGGGTCCGAATTTCGCCTCGGCCTGGCAGAATCCGGCCGCGTATCCGACGACCTATTCGAACTATCCGAGTGATTTTTGCAGCAACGTCGGCGGTATCTGCCCGGGCAATATCTGGTACTACACGCCGAGTCAGCTCGCCGCGATCGATGCCAGCTTTGCCAACCGCAATCCGGTGACGCGCTTTAACTGGCAGAACATCTACAAAGTGGAAGAGAAGGACACCGCGCTTTACCTGCAGGCCAACTTCGCCGGCGACAAGTGGAGCGGCAACGCCGGTGTGCGTTACGTGCGCACCGACGAAAACATCAACTACAACACCAGCAATCCGGACGCCTATACCATAGGCCCGGGCTCAGTCACCGGCTCGGCTTTCGGCAACTACTTCAGCAGCCAGTACAATCACACCCACGATGAATTTCTGCCGAGCGCGAACTTCAAGTACGATCTCGCCGAAAATGTCGTCGGGCGCCTGGCCGCATCGCAGACGATGACGCGTCCGGACTATTCGGCGCTGGCCGGATCGGTCTCGCTGGACGATCTGACTCACACCGGCAGCGGCGGCAATCCGCAGCTCAAGCCCATCGTTTCAACCAACTTCGATGCCTCGCTGGAATGGTACTTCGCGCCACGCGGCCTGCTGTCCGCCGGCGCGTACAACATGGACCTGAAGAACTACATCAATTTCGCCAACCAGAACCGCAGCTATCTGGATCAGAACGCCACCCACCTTGCCGGACACGATGTCATCAATACGTACTCGGTCAGCGTGCCATCCAACGTCGGCGGCAGCGTCAAGGGCGTGGAACTGAACTACATCCAGCCGATCGGCGAAAACTTCGGCGTGGCCGCGAATTACACGTATGCCGACGGCAAAGCGGACAACGGCGCGCCACTGCAGGGAACCTCGAAGAACACCTATAACGTTTCGGGCTACTTCGAGAACGAGCTTTTCAGCGCTCGCTTGAATTACACCTACCGCTCGTCCTTCTACGCAGGCGTAAGCCGTACCGACAATTACTTCCAGTCCAATATCGGCAATCTCGGCGCATCGTTGGCATACAACATCAACAGTTGGGCGTCGGTCACCCTGGACGCGATGAACCTCAACAACGCGAAGCTCAAGTACTACGTCGAACTTCCGACTGTCGGCAAACAGCCGTACGCGTTCTATGACAACGGTCGCCAGTACTACGTGAATTTCCGCTTGAAGTTCTGACCCCGAAAGCAAGTCGAAAGAGTTCTCCAGCCGTTGCGGGCCTTGATGGATAATTAAGGCCCGCTTTTTTTGCCTGCTGCACGCAAAGCGAATGAGCAAGCTGATCGAGCACCGCATGATCGACCATCGATTGACGCGCAACACACGCGGTTTGCTGCAGAAAGGTTTTTGCCTGATTGCACTCGGGCTGACTCTGGCGCTGATCGGGTGCCGCAGCACAAGCAGCCACAACGACAAATCCGAATCGCAGACCCCGGCCGCGACCGGCCTCTCCTTGATTCCCGCACCCTACTCGCTGCAACGATCGTCCGGTTATTTCACCTTGGGCAAGGACACCGTCCTCAGCGTTCGTTCGAACGACGCGGCGGCCGAGGGAGTCGCCCACTACTTCAGCGAACTGGTGCAACGCACGCACGGTGTACATCTGGATCTGCGTCCGTCCACCAGCGGGAATGACAACACGCAGAGCGGCATCGACTTCGTAGTCGATCCCCGGTTATCGCTCAAGGATGACAATACGGACGAAGGCTACGAGTTGACCGTTGCTACCGGCCGGATCACGCTCGTGGCGCGCAATGCGCACGGTCTGTTCAATGGCGCGGTGACGCTCTGGCAGCTGTTTACCCCCGACGCCGACACCAGTCTGCCCTTGCGCATTGCCTGCCTGCATATCGAGGACCATCCGCGCTTCGTCTGGCGCGGCCTGATGCTCGATCCGGCGCGGCACATGCAGTCGCCCGAATTCGTCAAGCAATTCATCGACTGGATGGCCCTGCACAAATTCAACGTCCTGCATTGGCATCTGACCGACGATCAGGGCTGGCGCATCGAAATCAAGAAATATCCGAAGCTGACCGAAATCGGCGCCTGGCGCCAGCCTGCCGGTGCGGCAGGCGTCGACTCGGACGGCAAACCCGTGCGCTACGGCGGCTATTACACCCAAGAACAGATTCGCGACATCGTCACCTACGCGCAGCGGCGCTACGTGACCATCGTGCCCGAGATCGAAATGCCCGGCCACGCGCAGGCCGCGATTGCCGCCTATCCCGAACTCGGCGTCACCGGCAAGAATCCCGGCGTATCCCACGACTGGGGTGTGCATACGATTTTATACAATGTGGACGATTCTACATTTACCTTCCTGCAGGATGTGCTGAGCGAAGTGATGGATCTGTTCCCGTCCAAATACATCCATATCGGTGGTGACGAGGCGGCGAAGGACCAGTGGCAGGCGTCCGCGCGCGTGCAGGCGCGCATGCGCGAGCTTGGCATCAAGGACGAGACTGCGCTGCAGGCATACTTCACCGCGCACATCGAAAAATTCCTTTCGGCGCACGGCCGCAAACTGATCGGTTGGGACGAGATTCTCGAAGGCGGCCTGCCGCCGCAGGCAACGGTGATGTCGTGGCGTGGCAGCAAGGGCGCGATCGATGCGGCGAAGCAGGGACACGATGTCGTGCTCTCGCCCGATCCGGATCTGTATTTCGATCATTTGTCCGGCGATTTGCCTGACGAGCCGGCTGGACGGCCGAAGGTCATTTCGCTGCACGATGTCTACAATTTCAATCCGATTCCGCAGGACCTCGACGCAGCGCAAGCCGGGCATGTGCTCGGCGCGCAGGCCAATTTATGGAGCGAATATTTTCCCACCGATGCCAGCGTGGCGCGCGCGACCTACCCGCGCGCCGCGGCGCTTGCCGAAGTCTTGTGGTCGCCGGTGACGGCGCATGACTGGAACGGCTTTCTCGATCGCCTCGTCACACAGCAGGCGCGCTATCGCGATCTCGGCATCGTCTATGCGCAAAGCGCGTTCGCGGTGCATATCGATACGGCGTTCGATGCGCGACATGGCAAGGTCGGCGTGAAACTCGCCAACCAGACCGATTTCGGCACGATTCGCTACACGCTGGACGGCAATGCACCGACACCGCAATCGCCGCGCTACACGGAGCCCTTCGAAACGGCGGCGAGCGGCGAAGTTCGCGCCACGGCCTATGCCCACGACGCGCCTCTCGCGGATGCGCGCGGGCGCAAACTCGATCCGCTGGCCCTGCTGCGCCGCAGCTCCGCGGAACTACGGCAATGCCATCCCGACAGTGGCGTGATCCTGCGCTTGCCCGATGACACGCCAGCAGGCCCGGACCAAGCGATTTTCCATGTGGACCTGTTCGATCCCTGCTGGCTATGGCCAGACGCCGGCCTCGACGATATCGACCATATCGCGGTCAACGTCGGCAGCATTCCCTTCAATTTCCAATTGTGGAAAGATATAAAAAGCGTGGTGGCGCGCAAGCCGCTCAAGTATCCGGCCGGCGAGCTGCAAGTGCATCTGGACCGCTGCGACGGCGATCTGCTGGCGGCCGTTGCGCTCGTGCCGGCGCGGGCCCATGCGGGCACGACGCGACTTGAAGTACCGATCGGGCACCACACAGGCACGCATTCGCTCTGTCTGCGTTTTGCCACCGGCAAATACGATCCTCTGTGGGCGATCGATTGGGTCCAGCTGGTGCCCGTGCATTGAACTTCGCGCCGCGCCGCACAGTATCGACTAACCAGCGTCAAAACGTCATGTTCCGTTTGGTGTCCAATCACCGGCGTGGCGAGTGGTAAGTAATGCACTAAGCGTGGGGTCGACCGGGTAGACCCAGCCTGTGATGGGCGATGTGACAACACCGCGGTGGTCGGCATGGCGTGCGCTCAAATCACCTCTCCGCAGGAGTGCCCCGACGCCCACGCCCACTGGAAGTTGTAGCCGCCGAGCCAGCCGGTGACGTCGACCACTTCGCCGACGAAATACAAGCCCGCCACGCGTCTGGATTGCATCGTGGTGGAGGAAAGCTCGTCGGTGTCGACGCCGCCGAGGGTCACTTCGGCGGTGCGATAGCCTTCCGTGCCGCTGGCGATCAGCGGCCAGTCCGCCAGTTGCGCGGCGATTTCGTGCAGTTGCGCATGGCTGTATTGGCGCATCGGTTTGTTCGGCAGCCAGAGTTCGCACAGGCGCTGCGCGAAGCGTTTCGGCAGACGCTCCGCAAGCACGCTCTTGAATTCCGCGGCGGGGCGTTCCGTCTGCTGTTCGCGCAGCCATTCGAGTAGGTCTGCGTCCGGAAACAGATCCAGGCGCAGGTCGTCGCCGGGATTCCAGTACGAGGAAATTTGCAGGATCGCCGGCCCGCTGATGCCGCGGTGCGTGATCAACAGGAAGTTGCGAAAGCTCGCGCCGTTGCAGCGCGCTTCGATCGGCAAGGCGACGCCGGCAAGATCGGCGAGACGTTCCTGGTGTTTGCCGCTCAACGTCAGCGGCACCAGTCCCGCACGTGTCGGCAGCACGCGATGGCCGAACTGGCGTGCGATTTCATAACCGAAACCGCTCGCACCCATGCTCGGTATCGACAAACCGCCGCTCGCGATGACCAGCGCGGGTGCATCGAATATTCCTATCGTGGTATCGAGGTGGAACGTGGCCTCGTCGCGACGCACGCCCGTCACGGTGCAATTGGTCTCGATGCGCACGCCGGCCGCTGCGCACTCATCCAGCAGCATGCGCACGATCTGCTTCGACGAATCGTCACAGAACAATTGGCCGAGTTCTTTTTCGTGATAAGCGATGCCGTGGTGTTCGACCAGCGCGATGAAATCGCCCGGCGTGTAGCGCGCGAGCGCCGACTTGCAGAAATGTGGATTCGCCGAAAGGAAATTCGCCGGCGTCGTGCCGGTATTGGTAAAGTTGCAGCGACCGCCGCCCGACATCAGGATCTTCTTGCCAATCCGGTTCGCATGCTCGATCACGAGCACGCGTCGACCGCGCCGGCCGGCCGCGATCGCGCACATCAGGCCGGCAGCGCCAGCGCCGATGATCAGGACATCGAAGGATTCCGCCACGCGCTCAAGTGACTGATTGGGACGGTGCCATGCGCACGACCGGATCGACGGTGACCGCGGCGTTCTCGCCGAGCATCTGCACCTGACGATCCTGGATCAGGCATTGCAGGCGCATATTGCGCTCCGCCATTGCGGCGAGTGCGCCGACCGCAGCAGCGGGGATATCGATCACGCTGAGATTCCTTACGCGCTCGAGTTGCGCGCGATTCTTCTCCCACCAAATATCCGCACCGCGCCCGCTGTAGTTGATCACCACGACCTGACGCGCACGTCCGCAGGCCTTGCGGATGCGCTGCTCGTCCGGCTGGCCCAGTTCGATCCACTCGAGAATTTCGCCAGTCAGATCCTTGCGCCACAAATCCGGTTCGTCATCGCTGCTGATGCCCTTGCCGAACTGCAGCCGTTCGTCGGCATACAGCGCGAACGCGAGCAGCCGCACCATCAGGCGCTCGTCAGTTTCGGACGGATGCTTGGCCAGCGTCAGCGCATGCGTCGCGTAGTAGTGGCGATCCATGTCGCTGATCGCAAGTTCGGCCTTGTAGGTGATCGCGTTGAGCGCCATGGAAACGCCTGTATCCAATCGGAGCGCGATTGTAAGCGCTCAGCGCATCATCCCGCCCGGCGGCATGCCACCGCCGCCCATGCGCCCATCGCACCGGACATTCTGGCGCATCAGGCCTTTCACGCCGCCGCCGGCCATCTTCGACATCATTTTTCCCATCTAAACGGCTCACCCCAACCTACTCGGCTACTCGGCCGAGAGCCGGAGCTCGAAGCGCTGCGCGCGAACTTGATTCAGACTGTCGACAAACAGCACATGATGCTCGGAATCGAAACCGGAGACGTGTCCTGCGCTGCGCAAGTTCGTCGGCCTCTGCTCGAATCGTTCCTTCAATGACGCGGCGGGCGCGTTCGGCGATTCGCGCAGCCAGACCAAGGTCGCCGCCAGCCGCAAATGCGCAGCGTAGTCCAATATGCGGTTGTCGTAGCCGATGTAGGCAGGTGACGCAATCTCGGCAAGAACGCAGCCGGAAAAATTGGCAATGCATTCAAGACGCCAAAGCGGATGGGGCACGGCATCGGGTGCTATGGGTTTGTCGGCGAGCAAGCGGTGCGACGCCGCCTCGCCGCAGTAGAGCGTGAGCTGTTCAGCTCGCCAGGCATCCGTTTGCTGGGGGTCGAAGATAAACCAGGAAAACATCCGCTCAAGAGAAGATTGCTTCATTGAAGAAATCTCACGCGTCATATTTTCGCTGATCGCAAATCCGCTGGACAGCTCTGCACAACGATCGACATCGGCCGCTTCGACCGGTCGAAATGCATCGGTGCAGCTAGGCGGGATTGTTTCATTCGATGGCGAAGCCGCCAACATTTCGGCGAACAATCGAATAGCTCTGCCGGTATCTGCAATCGACACCGTATCGCCGACAAAGAAATTGGTTGCTCCGCGCAGCCGGCGCCACGTGCCGGCGTTGCGACACACTCCATCGAGTGCACCGGCATGATCACCGTCGGCGAATTCAAGCGCCAATGAACTCAGCCAAAAACTTTGTGCAATCTGGGGATAGATTCCGGTCGGCGCACGAAAGTCTTCGGGAAATTCATTC
Organism: Pseudomonadota bacterium; assembly: GCA_043746455.1. Taxonomy (GTDB): domain Bacteria; phylum Pseudomonadota; class Gammaproteobacteria; order Xanthomonadales; family Rhodanobacteraceae; genus Rudaea. The sequence goes on along the minus strand of JAYTQX010000312.1, from coordinate 1,588 downwards.
CACAAGAAGTCGAAATGTTCGACTGACTGCGCACGCAGCAACAGCCGCGCGTAGCTCTTGAGCATCAAACGCGTCGCTTCCGGATTTGCACTGACGCGGCGGAGGCAATCGTTTTCGCGGCTTTGGCAGAGGCTCGGATCGTCGTAGTTCGGTTGCGGCAATTTGGCGGCGGACGGCTCAAACTGTAGTGCCTCGCCTCCGGCCGCCAGCCGCTTGCTAACCTCGGCGACGTCCGCGGCCATGCGCACGTCAAAATCACCATCAGGAATGTCGTACTGCATAAACCAGAACAGAGGAAATGCGTTGCGACCGTGGTCCGGCCGGCGATCTTGATGGAGCAGGTCCAACGCTGCACGCTGATCGGCACTGGGTCCGCGGATTCGATACGCAGCGAAAACGACTACAACGAAAACAATCAGAACAAGAATGGCACGGCCGATCCAGCGAAGAGCGTCCCTCATTTCGTCACCCCTGAATTGGAAGCGCGGCAGGTGCTCAGCGCATCATGCCGCCCGGTGGCATGCCACCGCCGCCCATGCGTCCCATCGCACCGGACATCTGCCGCATCAGGCCCTTCATGCCGCCGCCGGCCATCTTCGACATCATCTTCTCCATCTGCATGTTTTGCTTGAGCAGACGGTTGACGTCGGCCGGCTGCATGCCGGAGCCACGCGCGACGCGCGCGCGACGCGAGCCGTTGAGCAGATCGGGGTGGCGGCGTTCCTTCTTGGTCATCGAATTGATGATCGCAACCATGCGCTGCACTTCCTTGTCGTTGACCTTCGATTTCACCGCATCGGGCAGATTGCCCACGCCGGGCAGCTTGTCCATCAACGAGGCGAGGCCGCCCATGCTGAGCATCTGCTGCAACTGGTCGCGCATGTCGTTCATGTCGAAGCGCTTGCCCTTCATCACCTTCTCGGCAAGCTTCTTGGCTTTCTCCTTGTCGACGTTCTGCTCGACCTGCTCGACCAGCGAGAGCACATCACCCATGCCGAGAATGCGCTGCGCGATGCGGTCGGGATAAAACGCGTCGAGGCCATCGGGCTTTTCACTGACGCCGATGAACTTGATCGGTCGTCCAGTGATATAGCGCACCGACAGCGCGGCACCGCCGCGTGCATCGCCATCGGTCTTGGTCAGCACGACGCCGGTCAACGGCAGCGCCTCGGCAAATGCCTTGGCCGTGTTTGCCGCATCCTGGCCGGTCATCGCATCGACGACGAACAGGGTTTCGATCGGATTCAAGGCCGCATGCAGCGCCTTGATCTCGTCCATCATTTCGGTGTCGATGGCGAGACGGCCGGCCGTGTCGACGATCAGCACGTCGGCGAAATTTTTCTTCGCCGCATCGAGCGCGGATTTCGCGATCGCAACCGGATCCTGCTCGCCGGTGCTTGGATGGAACAGCACATCGACCTGCTCGGCCAGCGTACGCAACTGTTCGATCGCCGCCGGACGATAGACGTCGCAGCTGACGACCATGACCTTTTTCTTCTTGCGATCCTTGAGGAATTTCGCGAGCTTGGCCACCGTCGTCGTCTTGCCGGCGCCTTGCAGGCCGGCCATCAGCACGATCGCGGGCGGC
>JAYTQX010000311.1:0-6561 GCA_043746455.1 Pseudomonadota bacterium | reverse complement strand
ATCGAAGTGGCATCGACCGTGCTGCCGCCGCTGAATCTGCCGGAGTGGTCGGTCAAGCTGGTGATCGTGCTGATTGCGCTGGGTTTTCCGATCGCCGTCGTCATGGGCTGGATATTCGATATCGGCCCCGAGGGCGTCCATCGCACGGCACCGCTTGCCGAGCCGGCCGAAACCAAACCTGTTGCAATCGCAACCGCGCCGACGCAGTCCAGTGCCAGGCCGCCGGTCGAAGCGCCGAAGCCGCCGACCAAGGCGGAAACAGATCGTCGCACGGTGGCGGTGCTGCCATTCGTCAATATGAGTGGCGATGCGCAGAACGAGTACTTCAGTGACGGCATTTCGGAAGAAATCCTCAACCTGTTGAGCAAGCTGCCACAATTGAAAGTCGCTTCGCGCACGTCGGCGTTCAATTTCAAGGGCAAGGAAGTCAGCATTCCAAACGTGGCGCGCGAGCTTGGCGTCAGCACGGTACTCGAAGGCAGCGTGCGTCGCGCCGGCGAGCATGTGCGCATCACCGCACAGCTGATCGACGCGGAATCCGATTCGCACCTGTGGTCGGAAACCTACGACCGCGAGATGAAGGACGTGTTCGCCATCCAGGACGATATCGCGCACAGCATCGTCAAGGCGCTGCAAGTGACGCTGACGCCGCAGGAGCGTCGGGCGATGCAGTTCGTCGCCACTTCCGATCCAGAGGCCTACGACTACTACCTGCGCGGCCGCAATTACATGTACTCGATGGCGCGCCGCGACTACGAGCACGCGATCAGCATGTTTCAGCAGGCGATCAGCGTCGATTCCAAATACGCGCTCGCCTACGCCGGCATGGCGGATGCGTATTCGCATATCTATCGTTACGCCGAGGCCACGCCCGAGAACGTGGAGAAGGCCAATCGCGCCAGCGAGCAGGCGGTAGTGCTCGACCGCGATTCCGCCGAGGCGCACGCCTCGCGCGGTCTGGCGTTGTTTATCAGCGAGCGCTACGACGATGCCGAGCACGAGTTCGATGCCGCGGTCGCACTCAATCCGAACCTGTTTGAGGCCTGGTATTACTACGGCCTGGCGTCCTCGTCGCAGGGCAAGATCGAGAAAGCCGCGCAGATGTACTCCAAGGCGTCCGAGGTCAACCCGGCGGATTTCCAGGTGCCGATGTTTCTGGCCATGGCATACGCCTCGCTCGGACGCAAACAGGACGAGATGCGCGTGCGCCTCGGCGCGCTTGGCACGCTGGAACGGCATCTCAAGCTCAATCCCCACGACACGCGGGCGATCTACTTCGCCGCGCAGAACCTGTACCGGATCGGCGAGAAAACCAAGGCCATGGCCATGGCCGAGCAGGCCATGCAGCAGGGCATGAACGAACCGGTCGTGCTCTACAACATCGCCTGTTTCTACACCGGCATGGGCGAACCGGAGCGCGCCATCGACCTGCTGGAAAAGGCGGTCAAACTCGGCTGGGGCGACCGCGCATGGATGGAAAACGACAGCGATCTCGTCTCCCTGCGCGACAACGAACGCTTCAAGGCGCTGCTGGCGAGCCTGCACGCATGAACGAGCAGAGGAAGGAGTCGCCGTTTGCCAGACTGTTCGCGGAATTGCGGCGCCGCCGTGTGATTCGCGTTGCGGTGATGTACGCGATCGCCGGCTGGGTGGTGATCGAAGTGGCGTCCACGGTACTGCCACCGCTGAATCTGCCCGACTGGTCGGTCAAGCTGGTGATCGTGCTGATTGCGCTCGGTTTCCCCATCGCGGTCGTCATGGGCTGGATGTTCGATATCGGTCCGCACGGTGTAGAGCGCACGGCGCCGATTGAAGTGGCGAAGAAAACCAGGATCGCCGCAGTGCAGCCGGTCACCGACGAAGAAGGCCGCCGCACGATCGCCGTGCTGCCTTTCGTCAATATGAGCGGCGATGTCGACAACGAGTATTTCAGCGACGGCATCTCCGAGGAGATTCTCAATCTGCTGACCAAGCTGCCGCAGTTGAAAGTCTCCTCGCGCACCTCGTCTTTTTTCTTCAAGGGCAAGGAGATCGATATTCCGATGGTCGCCGCCAAACTCGATGTCGGCACGATCCTCGAGGGCAGCGTGCGCCGCGCCGGCGGCCGCGTGCGCATCACCGCTCAGTTGATCGACACCCAGTCCGATTCGCATCTGTGGTCGGAAACCTACGACCGCGAGATGAAGGACGTTTTTGCGATCCAGGACGACATTGCCAGGAGCATCGTCGAGGCTCTGCAGGTCACGCTGAGTCCGAAGGAACGCCGCGCCATCCAGTACGTCGCCACATCCAATGCGCAGGCTTACGATTTCTATCTGCGTGGCCGTAAGTATTTTTACGGCAACAGTCGGCGCAACTTCAATCACGCGATCGGCATGTACGAGCGCGCGATCGAACTCGATCCGAAATATGCCCTGGCGTGGGCAGGCTTGGCCGACACGTATTCGTTCATGTATCGCTACGTGGACGCCAGCGTGGCAATGGTAACCAAAGCCAGAGAATCCAGCGAACGCGCCGTGCAATTGGATCCCGATTCGGCTGAAGCCCATGCGTCCAAGGGACTTGCCCAGTCCATCGACGTCAAAAGCAACGAAGCCGAGCAGGAATTCGAAACCGCAATCGCGCTGAATCCGAACCTGTTCGAAGCATATTTGTTCTACGCGCGTTATTGCCTCTCGCGCGGAAATTTTGAAAAGGCGGCAAAATTGTTTGTGCAAGCCTCGGAAATCAATGCGTCGAATTATGAGCCGCTCCTGTATCTGGGCATGGCGTATAGCGCGATGGGGCGCAAGAGCGACGAGATCGACACCTATCGACACGCGCTCGAATTGATCAAGCAACATGTGCAGATGAACCCAGACGATGCGCGTGCACGCTACCTGGGCGCGGTCAGCTTCGCGAACCTGGGCGAGAAAGGGAAGGCGATCGAATGGGCCAACCAGGCACTGTCGGCGGGGCAGGACGAGCCCAATGTGCTCTACAACGTGGCCTGTACGTTTGCACAAGTGGGGGAGGATGAGCGCGCGATGGATCTGCTTGAGCAAGCCGCTAAACTTGGCTGGGGCGATCGCGCGTGGATCGAGAACGATAGCGATCTGGCGCCGCTGCGGGACAACGAGCGCTTCAAGACGCTGCTGGCGCGCCTTGGCTAGGCGCCCAGTCTGCGACACGGCGTTCTTCGGGAATAACGGCACTACGAAAGTCATCGTGGTTGAGCTAGGCTAGCCGCACTCCTTATGTTCTCGGGACCTGCGATGAGAGCTTCGGTGGCAGCGGCTGGATTGATCCTGAGCGGCGTCGCGCTGACGCTAGCTGGCTGCGGCGGTGGTTCGTCGAACAGTCCGGCGATGACGCCTGCGCCCGCACCGCCACCTCCGCCACCTCCGCCTCCACCTCCGCCGTTCGATCCGCTCTATCTCGCCTCGGCTGCATCGCCGTTCGCCGCGAATTGCGATGGCGTGGCGGCGGTCGGCACGTTATATCCGAACGCGGAAGTCGAGCCTTCGCTGGCGATCAATCCGACCGATGCGAGAAACCTGGTCGCGTCGTGGCAGGAGGATCGCTGGTCGAGCGGTGGATCGCGCGGAATCATCGCTGGCGTGTCGCACGACGGCGGCACGACGTGGACGCAGCACGCATTGCCTTTCACGCGTTGCGCCGGCGGCACGCCGGCCAATAGCGGCGACTATGAGCGTGCCAGCAATGCCTGGATATCGATGTCGCCGACGGGCACGGCCTATGTCGCCTCGCTGACCTTCAATGGCGCTGTGTTGACTCAGGGCTCGGTCAGCGCGGTCGTGGCAAGCCGCTCGACCGATGGCGGCACGACCTGGAGTCCGACGGCGACGCTGATCCGCGACGTCGACAATTTCTTCAACGACAAGGTGGCAATCACCGCCGATCCGATAACGCCGCATTTCGTTTACGCGGTCTGGGATCGACTCGCCTTGTCGAATACCGGACCCAGTTATTTCACACGCAGCACCGACGATGGCGCGACGTGGGAGACGGCCAAGCCGATCTTCGATCCGGGAGTGAACAATCAGACGATCAGCAATGTTCTCGTGGTTCTGCCGAACGGCACCCTGATCGTGTTCTTCGTCGATATCCGCGGCGGTGCAAACAACAACTTTACCTCGTCCCTGGCGGTGATACGCTCGACCGACAATGGCGTCACCTGGTCGGGCGAGGTGAAGATCGCCGACAACCTCGCGGTGGGCACGCACGATCCCGACACCGGCCAGCCGGTGCGCGACAGTTCGTTGGTGCCGGCGATTGCGGTCGGCACGGGCGGCAGCTTGTTCGTGGTCTGGCAGGATTCGCGTTTCAGCAACGGTGCGCGCGATGCGATTGCGTTGTCGCGTTCCGATGATGGCGGATTCACCTGGTCGGTGCCGGTTCGCGTCAACAACAATGCCGCTGTGCCTGCGTTCACTCCAATCGCGCACGTGCGCGCCGATGGCATGATCGGTGTGACCTATTACGATTTCCGCGCGAATACATCCGACCCTAATACCTTGCTCACCGATTACTGGCTGGCACGCTCGACAGACAGCGCGACCTGGCAGGAGAGCCAGGTCACCGGACCCTTCGATCTCGCCATTGCGCCGGTCTCGGCGACGGCCGGCGCGGCGGGTTATTTTATCGGCGACTATCAGGCCTTGCTGAGTAGCGGCACGACATTCATTCCAATGTTCGCGCAGACCAACAACGGCAATCTCACCAATCGCACCGACATCTTCGCCGCGCCCGCGGTTTCGGTGGCGACTGCGGCGGCCGTTGAGGCGGAGAAAAAGTCGCTGCCGGTCGCAGCAGACATCACCTTGCAGATTTTCCTGGCCTCGCCGCAATGGCAGCAGCGCGTGCACGAAAACATCGTGCGCCAGCGGCAGTATCGTGTGCCCGGCGCGCACGCCGCGATCCCGTAAGGCAGGCAGCTGCGGGCGGCGCGCTTTTCTCGTAAACGGGCTTCAGCTTTCATACACGCGCGCTGATTAGTATCGCGACCGGGGCTGTGAGGAGGCTGTCATGTCCGTATTCAAATTTTCTGTGTCGTCCCATGTCGCGAAGCCTGTGGCACTCATCGCCGCCATGCTGCTGAGTGCTTGCGGTCAGCAGTCGTCCGGTACCGCGCCACCGGCGGCAGCCGCCAATGGTCAGCCTGCCGAACAGCCGCCGGCTGCCGCGCAACAAGCGCCTGCGTCGATGTCGGTGGCGGAATTGACCGGTGCATCGACGCCGGCCACAGCGTCGGCGAATTCGACACAGCCGTCGCCCGCGTCTGCGTCTGCATCCCCGGCGATCTCGGGCACGGACTCGACCGCGGCTGCCTCCACTCAGCTTGCCTCGGCGCAACCGCTCGACGAGGGTCAATTCGCGCGCGTGGTCAGCGTGCAGGTGCTCTCCCAACCGCAGCGCGTCTGCACAGCGCAGACCGTAACCGAACGCCGCCGGCCGGAGGACCGTCATCAAGTCGCCGGCACGGTGATCGGTGCGATCGCCGGCGGTCTGATCGGCAGCAAAATTGGCCGTGGTGGCGGTCGCGGTATTGCGACGGTTGGTGGCGCGGTCGGCGGCGGCATCGTCGGCAAGAAGATCCAGGAAGGCCATCAGGACAACGACACCGTCACCCACGTCGTGCAGCGCTGCCACACGGTCACGCCGGGCAGGGACGGCGTGGCGCTGTATGACGTGGTCTACGCATATCAGGGCCAGAACTTCCATGTGCGCCTGGATCGCGATCCGGGCGACCGGATCGAACTGCCGGTACGCGGCATCCAGTGACCCGCTAACGCGGGGCTTCCGCGCGCCTTTGACGCCGCGCCCATGCGCAGCGCGCAGCGCGTCTGGACGCCTCCGTGCCACCTCTCTATGATCGCGGTTCGATTTTCCCAACGGGAGCGCCGCTTGAAACGTTTGCTTGCGACTGCAATTGCCCTGTCCATTTCCTCGATGGCGTTCTCGGCGTCGGTACCGACATTCGATCCCAAGCGTTTGTCGGATGAGGACAAGACCCTGTCGTCGGATGCGTTCGAGGGCCGCGGTCCCGCTACAGCGGGCGAGACCAAGACGGTCGCGTATGTGATCGAGCAGATGAAGGCGGCGGGTCTGCAACCAGGTGGCGATCTCAAGGACGGCAAGCGCGCGTGGACCCAAGCGGTGCCGCTGGCGCGCGCGGAAATCGTCGGCGCGCCGAAGTTGTCGATCAACGTGGGCGGCAAGGCGCAGAGCCTGACCCAGGGCAGCGAGATTTCGGTACGCGCCGCGCTGGACGGTTCCAAATCCGTCGCCATCGCCAGCGCGCCGCTGGTCTTCCTCGGCTATGGCGTCAAGGCGCCCGAGCGCAACTGGGACGACTTCAAGGGCATCGATCTGCACGGCAAGATGGCGATCATGCTGATCAACGATCCGGATTTTGAAACCGGCGTCGGCGATTTCGGCGGCAAGGCGATGACCTACTACGGCCGCTGGACCTACAAGTACGAAGAAGCCGCGCGCCGGGGCGCGGCGGGCGTGCTGATCGTGCACGAAACCGCGCCGGCCTCCTATGGCTGGGCCACG
>JAYTQX010000310.1:0-7582 GCA_043746455.1 Pseudomonadota bacterium | reverse complement strand
TGGTCGATCCTGCGATAGGCGCGGTGGTGATCTGTTCGAGTACAGACACGCATGCGGAGTTGATCCAGCGCGCTGCCGCGGCCGGCAAGGCAATTTTCTGCGAGAAACCCGTCGATCTGGATCTGGATCGCGCACGCCAATGTGCCGCAGCGGTTCGACGCGCGGGCGTTACCTGCATGATCGGCTTTCAGCGTCGCTTCGACCCCACATTCGCGGCGCTCAAGCAGCGCCTCGACGCGGGCGAAATCGGTCACGCCGAAGTGCTTGTGATCACCAGCCGCGATCCCGCGCCGCCACCGGCATCGTACATCGGCCAGTCGGGCGGAGTGTTCAAGGACATGCTGATCCACGACTTCGACATCTTCCGCTGGATTCTCGGCGGAGAAGCCGTCAGCGTGCACGCGACCGGCGCCTGTCCGGATCATCCCGAGATTGCCGCCCTCGGCGATCTCACCACCACGGCCGTGACCTTGCGTACCCGCGCCGGTGCGCTTTGCCAGATCAACACGTCACGGCGCGCGGCCTACGGTTACGATCAACGCTTCGAGGTGCTGGGCAGCAAGGGACTGCTGCAGGCCGGCAACGTACGCCCGACTGAAGTGGTGGCGTGGAGCGACCACGCGATCAGCAGCGACAAACCCGAGGCGTTTTTCCTCGAACGGTATCGCGTGGCCTATGCGCTGGAGATCGCACACTTCTTCGATGCGCTAAGGAACCGAACGGCCGTGCGCACCACGCTGGAAGACGGCATCAAAGCATTGGAACTGGCCGAACTGGCAACGCGCTCCTGGCGCGAGGGCAGAGCGCTGGAGTGTTCGGTCTGAACGTGAGGGCAGGCAGCCGCATTTGTATACATTTTATCGGCCTGCGTTTTCGTGCGACAAGTCGTAGCCGAAACATAGAACGGCATTTTATGCATCTGTGAACATTTTAGGCGGTGACAATTCATCGTTTGTGCCGATGGCGATGATGGATATCCGGAAAATGCGCGTGACTATGCGCGAGTTCGTCATGCGCATGTGCATGGTTGTGCGGCTCGGAGCCATCCCACGGAAAATCGTGTGTGTGCTGGTGGTGCTCGTCGTGGCGATGCCGATGGCCATGCACGAGCCGTTCGTGGCGATGCTCGTGCTGGTGACGTTCGCTCACATGCAGCCATACGCCGACAGCCATGAGGGCGCCCGCGATCCAAAACTCGGCATCGGGCACTTCGCGGAGTAGCGCCAACGCAATCGCGGCGCCAACAAACGGAGCCGTCGAAAAATAGGCCCCGGTGCGCGCCGTACCCAATCGTCGCAACGCGAGAACGAACAGCACCAGGCTGATTCCGTATCCGGCCAGACCGATCGCGCCCGCCTCCAATATTCGCATGCCCGTTGGTAATGTAGATCCCATCGCTACGGCAATTGCGATATTGATCGCGCCCGCGACGGCGCCTTTCAATGCGGCAATCTGCACCGGATCGCTGGCCGAAATCGCGCGCGTCAGGTTGTTGTCGACCGCCCAGCACAGGCAGGCTCCCGCGATCGCCAACGCTCCCCACGGCACGCCGATCTCCGGGTGCTGATCCCACGACAGGATTGCGCCCGCGACGACGATCGCCATCATGCCGAGAAATACACGGTGATCCACGTTCTCGCGAAACGCTAGCCAGGCCATGGTCGCGGTGAAGACGGCTTCCAGATTGAGCAACAGCGAGGCCGTGGATGCTGGCGTCAACTGCAGTCCCAACATCAGCAGCACGGGGCCCAACACGCCGCCGCTGAGAATCGCGCCGAGCAACCAGGGGACATCGCGGCGTTGCAGTGCCGCTTCGCCTGTCGTCGCCGTGCGTTGGCGGCCGAATATCCACCATAGACCCAGACCAAGCCCCGAGCCGGCATACAGCAAGCCGGCCAGCATCACTGGCGATATGTCGGCGATGAGGACTTTGGCGAGCGGCGTACTCGCACCAAACAGCGCCGCCGCCAACAGGGCATTGCCGATACCGGGGCGAAAGCGGGGAGAAGGCGTATTCATTCCGCGAAAAAGTTCAGGCTGTCCATCTGCGTGTAGTCTATCCGCAGCGCGCACGATCGCTAAAGAATAAGAGCGTCGTGTTCGACGCTTCGTATACGGCCCATGGCGAATCGGTTGGAGGCAATTCATGAAACGCTGCTGCGCGGTTCGAGCGCTATGTGCCGGGGATATGCATGGCGAACTCGCCGACATCCTCAGCGGCACGGTCGCTGGCCGCACGAATGCCGACGAAATTTTTGTATTCGACTCGACCGGCACGGCGATCGCGGACCTTGCCGCGACCAGTGCGATTTTCGATCTCGTGCAAGCCGACCCGGTGGCGCCGCGATTTTGCCTGGCGGCCTGATATGTCGACAGCGGCCGCGTTATCGCAAGCAAACGTCGAGCGCGTCAGCCTTGCCGAAGCGACGCGCGTCTGGGCGATGATCGGCTGGCTCGGATTCGGCGGCCCTGCGGGCCAGATCGCGCTGATGCATCGTGAACTGGTAGAGAAGCGCCGCTGGATCAGCGACGAGCGCTTCCTGCACGCGCTCAACTATTGCATGTTGCTGCCGGGCCCCGAAGCGCAGCAGCTCGCCATCTACATCGGCTGGCTTATGCATAGCACGCTTGGCGGCGTGATCGCCGGCACACTGTTCGTCGTGCCCGGCGTCGTGGTGATCGGCATCCTGAGCTGGTTGTATGCCGCGTACCAACACCTGCCGGCCGTCACGGCAATCTTTTTTGGGCTGAAGGCGGCGATACTGGCCGTGGTGGTGGAAGCCATTCTGCGCATCGGCCGGCGCGCATTGAAAAACCGGATGATGGTCGCGATCGCCGCGCTCGCGTTCGTTGCGATTTATTTCTTCAAGGTTCCGTTTCCACTGATCGTGCTGAGCGCCGCATTGATCGGCATCGCCGGGCGACGCTGGCGTCCGGCAAGTTTCCCGGCACCTGCGACCGGCGATGTGCTTGCGCAGGGCGACTATCTGATCGATCGGCGCATCGCGCGTGGCGAGTTGAATCCTGCCTTGCGCTCGCCATCCCGCTCGATCCTCATCCTCCTCGTCTGTCTCGCGCTGTGGTTCGTGCCAGTGCTAGCCGTGGCGGCGATCTTCGGTCGCGACAGTATTTTCGCCCAACAGGGCCTGTTCTTCAGCGAGGCCGCAATGGTGACGTTCGGCGGCGCGTATGCGGTACTTGCGTACATCGCGCAACGCGCGGTGGAAACCTTCGGTTGGCTCAATGCCGGTGAAATGCTCGACGGTCTGGCGCTGGCCGAAACCACGCCGGGTCCGTTGATCATGGTCGTGCAATACGTCGCCTTCATCGCGGCATTTCGCCATCCCGGCAATCTCTCGCCGTACTCCGCCGCAATCCTCGGCTCGCTGCTAACGACCTGGGTCACCTTCGCGCCGTGTTTCCTGTGGATACTCGTTGGCGCGCCGTACATCGAAAAACTGCGCAGCAACCGCGAGCTTCATGCCGCACTGTCGTCGATTACGGCGGCGATTGTCGGGGTGATCCTCAATCTCTCGGTCTGGTTCACCGTGCACACGGCCTTTCGCGACGTGCACGCGCGCGCTTTCGGTCCGCTGCACCTGGATATTCCAGTGTGGGTCAGCGTTGAGCCTATGGCCTTGATCCTCGGTGCGGCCGCGCTGGTGGCGATGCTGCGCTTCAAACTAGGCCTTGGCTGGACCTTGCTCGGCAGCGCCGTGCTCGGGGCCTTGTGGCGCTTGGCGCAGGGCTCCGGGATATAACGCAACGCTTCGGCAGGGCAATGGCGCTTACCTTTGGACCACGCGCATCTCTCCGGATTTCGCTCACGGAATTGCTACACTAGCGAAGCCGTGTCCCCAGACTGCGGCGCAAGCCAGCAGGGGCTTCGGCTTGCATGAATCGTTTCCGACCCGCCACTAAACTTCCCCGGCGCTCGTGTTCCACAAAATTTTTGTTGAGCAACTGAGAATATGACGACGGTTCCGGCGACTATGGGCTCGATCCAGTCCTTCGACGAAGACGCCTGGGACGATCTGCTCAATTACATCGAGGAACGCAGGGTCATCCCGATCATCGGGCCCGACCTGCTGCGCGTGCAGACCGACAGGGGTCTGCGTCCGCTGTACGAGTGGCTGGCGGAGAAGCTGGCCGCGCGTCTGTCGGTGGACACTGTCGGACTGCCGCAACCGCTCACGCTCAACGACGTGATGTGCTGCTTCCTCGGTCAGCACGGACGCCGCGAGGAAGCCTATACGCGGCTGCGCTCGATCATGCGCGAGGTGACATTCGATCCGCCCTTGGCGCTGCGCCAATTGGCGCAGATCACCGACTTCGATCTGTTCGTGACGACGACGTTCGATCCGCTGCTCGAGCAGGCCATCAATCTGGAACGCCACAGCGGACAATCGGCGACCGAGGTCATCAGCTACTCGCCCAACCGGGTTGCCGATCTTCCGGTCGAGCGCAGCCAGTTGCAGCGCACCGTGGTTTATTACCTGCTCGGTCGACTCTCCGCCTCGCCGACCTACGTGGTGTCCGATGAGGACATGCTGGAGTTCATCTGCGCGCTGCAGTCCGAGCATCTGACGCCGGAAAAGCTTTTTCACGAACTCGAGCACAATCACCTGCTGCTGATTGGCAGCGATTTTTCCAACTGGCTGGCGCGCCTGTTCCTGCGCATGGCCAAGCGCAAGCGCCTGTCGGATCCGCGCGATGTCAGCGAAGTGTTCGCCGACGACCACACCCTGCAGGACGGACGCCTGGTGTCGTTCCTGCAGCAGGTCAGCGTGCGCACGCGGGTCTACGGCGGAGCGGAGGCGTTCGTCGCCGAACTGCATGCACGCTGGACTCGGCGTCAGCGTCCGCCAGAGCCGTCCAGCATAGGCACACCGCAGCGCTTCCAGCCGCCATCACGCGAGATGCCGGAGAACGCGATCTTCATCAGCTACGCACGCGAGGATCTGCCTGCCGTGCAGCACCTCAAGGCCGCGCTGGATGCCGCCGGGTTCACGACCTGGTTCGATCTCGACCGGCTCGAAGGCGGCGACGATTACGACCGCAAGATACGCAACAATATCGCGCGCTGCAGCTTCTTCGTGCCGGTCATCTCGGCGACCACCCAGCGCCGGCATGAGGCGTACTTCCGTCGTGAGTGGAGCTACGCCGTCGATCGCAGCCGCAACATTGCCGACGGCGCCGTATTCGTCCTACCAGTGTGCATCGACGGCACGCCGGAATCCGAGGCGCTGGTGCCGGAAAGCTTCAAGGCCCTGCATATCCTGCGTATGCCGGGCGGCGAACCGCCGCCGGAGTTTCTGCGCCGGCTCGCCGATCTGTTCAGCGCGAGGCGCGCATGAGCGTGGCTCCAGGCGGCAACCGCGATGCGGTGACGATCGATCCGCAGAATCCGTGGCTGGGGTTGTTCTCGTACTCCGAGGAAACGCGCGCCTATTTTCACGGCCGCGACGAGGAGACGGCCGAGCTCGCGCGCCGCGTGCAGCGCAAGCCCCTGACCGTTCTGTTCGGTCAGTCCGGACTTGGCAAGACCTCGCTGCTGCGCGCCGGCATCGTGCCGCGTCTGCGCGCCGAAGGGTTTTGCCCGGTTTACGTGCGCCTGGACTATGCGCCCGAATCGCCGCCGCCGTCGGAGCAGATCAAGCAGGCGATCTTCAAAGCCACCGCAGCCGCGGGTTACTGGACTCAGGCCGGTACCGCGATCGAAGGCGAATCGCTGTGGGAGTTTCTGCACCATCGCGGCGATCTGTTGCGCGATGCCGACGGACGCACCCTGCTGCCGTTGCTGATCTTCGACCAGTTCGAGGAGATCTTCACGCTCGCGCAGGCCGACGACATCGGCCGCCGGCGGGCCAAGGAGTTTCTCGAAGATCTGGCCGATCTGGTCGAGAACCGGCCGCCGGTGGCGCTGGAGACGCGACTCGATCAGGACGAGGCCACCGCCGAGATTTTCGATTTCGCGCGCGCCGATTACCGCGTGCTGATCTCGCTGCGCGAGGACTATCTTGCGCATCTGGAGAGCGTGAAGGGCAACATGCCGTCGATCACGCAGAACCGCATGCGGTTGGCGCGCATGAACGGCAAGCAGGCGCTGAGCGCCGTGCTTGAGCCCGGCGGCTGCCTGGTATCGCAGGAAGTGGCCGAGTCGATCGTGCGCTTTGTCGCCGGCGGCTCGGAACTCGCCAACGCGGAAATCGAACCGTCCTTGCTCAGCCTCGTCTGCCGCGAGCTCAATACGGTCCGTCTCGCGGGTGGGCGCAACGAAATTTCTGCCGACTTGCTGGCCGGTTCGCGCGACACGATCCTCAGCGAATTCTACGAACGCACGCTCGCCGACCAGCCCGCCGGTGTGCGCCGCGTGATCGAAAACGAACTGCTGACCGAGTCCGGATACCGCGAGAGCTTGGCCGAAGAGCGCGTGAGCAAGGATCTTGCCGCTGCCGGAGCTGCGCCGGACGCGCTGGCGACGTTGGTCGATCGGCGCCTGCTGCGCATCGAGGAACGCCTCGACATGCGCCGCGTGGAGTTGACCCACGACGTACTCTGCAGCGTCGTTCTGTCGAGTCGCAATCTGCGCCACGAGCGCGAAGCGCGTGACGAGGCCGAGCGTCAGCTCGCCGCACAGCAGGCACGCGAGGCCGAGTCGCATCGCGCCTTGCTGCGCGCGCGCCTGGTCGCGAGCGTCTGTGCCGTGCTGATGGTGCTTGCCGCCGCCAGTGCAGTATTCGGCTGGGTCAGTCTGCGCCGCGCGCGCGTGGCGGAGGCTGAAGCGCAGACGTCGCGCAGCAATGCCGAGAAACTGGTCAGCTTCCTGATCGAGGATTTCTACGCCGAGCTCGAACCAACGGGCCGGCTCGACACCTTGGGCAAGCTCGCGCACATGACGGTCAGTTACTACGATGGACTGCCCGCAGAGCTCGTCACGCCGCAAACGCAGGCCTATCGTGCGATGGCGCTGGTGCGTGAGGGCGCTGCCCAGCTGTGGAGCGGCAAGGTGGACGCCGCCTCCAAGAATTTGGGCGAGGCACAGGCCGTGTTCGAAAGACTCCGCTCCTCGGGAGACGACAGTGAGGCCGTTACCTATGGCCTTGCCCTGACCTTGCAAACCCAAGGCAGCACGATAATCGGTGCTGGCGGACGCGGCACCAGTGAGCAGTTGATTCGGGCAGCCGACCTGTTGCGACCCCTGGTGTACGCGTCCGACCCTTCGCGCCGGGCCAGGCAGCTGTACGCGGACACTTTGAATTATCTCAGCCATTCGCAACCGCTGGAAACGGCCGTGAAGACCTGCGATGAAGCGCGAAAAGTCCTGGTCGGCCTCGGTGCGCTGGACTTGTCCGATCTGAATGCCACCTCGTCGTATGCCGATACGGGCGATTCCGAAGCGCGCTTCCTGCTGTCGCTCGGACGGGTCGCGGAGGCGCAAAAATTCGAACAGGAAGTCTACGACCTGGCGGAGAAGGTGCTTTTGCAGCGCCCCAACGACCTGCATGCCCTCGCCGACCGTTCCTTCGCCGCGGAGCTGCTGGGTGCTATTGCCGGCCGCCAGTACGATGACGCAGCCGCC
>JAYTQX010000309.1:0-4469 GCA_043746455.1 Pseudomonadota bacterium | reverse complement strand
CGCAGGCTTCGGCAGAGAGCCGAAATCGTTCGCGATCACTGCAAGCGCGTGCGCCGGATCGAACTTGCCGGCAACGACCAGGGTTGCATTGTCTGGCTGGTAGTACTTGCGGTAGAAATTCTGTAAATGTGCAATATTTACATTTTCCACATCGCTGCGCGCGCCGATCGTCGACTTGCCGTAGCTATGCCACTGATACGCGGCGGCGGCCATCTTTTCCGCCAGGATCCGGGCCGGACTGTTTTCGCCAGATTCCATCTCATTCCTGACCACGGTCATTTCCGAATCGAGATCGGACTTGGCGATGTTCGCCGCGGTCATGCGCTCGGCCTCGACGCCGAGCACCCAGTCGAGGGTGTCCGCGGTGGCGGGAAACGTCTCGAAATACTTGGTGTCGTCCGGGCCGGTCTGGCCGTTGAAACCGATGCCGCGTTTGGACAGCTCCTGGCCGACATTGACGATGTTCTTCGTGCCCTTGAAAGTCAGATGTTCCAGCAGATGCGCCATGCCCGTCTCGCCGTAGCCCTCCATGCGGCTGCCGACGCGATAGCTCGTACTTACTATTACCGTGGGTTTGGTGCTGTCGGGAAACAGCAGGACCTGCAAGCCGTTGGCCAGGCGATACTCGGTGATGCCCTGCACTTCAGTGACCTTGGAGAGCTTGTCGGGCAAGGCCTGCGCCGCAGCTGCCGAGACCAGCGTCATGATTCCGGCGATAGCGAGCGCACATAGCGTCGTCTTGAGCTTGAGCATGTGCTTCACAACGGTTCTTCCTTGCATGCAGTCGGTTCGATTATGACCGAATCCCGCTCGGCGAGTTCCTCGATCCCGTATAATCCGCATCCTCGAAATCGAACGGGTGCCACCATGGCCGTCAACACGATGAAGGCGCTGGTCAAGCGCGAGGCCGGCAAGGGCATCTGGATGGAACAGGTGCCGCTACCCGAGATCGGTCCGAACGACGTGCTGGTCAAGCTCGAAAAGACCGCGATCTGCGGTACAGATTTACACATTTACAAATGGGACGAGTGGTCGCAGCGCACGATCAAGCCGGGGCTGGTGATCGGCCACGAATTCGTCGGCCGCATCGTCGACATTGGCGCGGGCGTGCGCGGGTATACGCTGGGCCAGCGCGTGTCGGCCGAAGGCCATATCGTCTGCGGCGTATGCCGCAACTGCCGTGCCGGCAGGCAGCATCTGTGTCCGCATACGGTCGGTATCGGCGTCAATCGCAACGGCGCCTTCGCCGAATACATCGCCATGCCGGCATCCAACCTGTGGCCGGTGCCGGATCAGATTCCGTCGGAGCTGGCGGCGTTCTTCGATCCCTACGGCAATGCCGCGCACTGCGCGCTCGAATTCGACCTGATCGGTGAGGACGTGCTGATCACCGGTGCCGGCCCGATCGGCATCATCGCGGTCGGCATCGCCAAGTGGGTCGGCGCGCGCAATGTGGTCATCACCGATGTCAACGATTACCGCCTCAAGCTCGCCGCCGACATGGGTGCGACGCGCGTGGTCAACGTGTCCAAGCAGTCGCTCAAGGACGTGATGGCCGATCTGCATATGGAAGGTTTCGACGTGGGCATGGAAATGTCCGGCAACCCGAAAGCCTTCAGCGACATGCTCGACTGCATGTATCACGGCGGCAAGATCGCGATGCTGGGCATCATGCCGAACGGCTCGGGTATCGATTGGGACAAAGTCATCTTCAAAGGCCTCGTGCTGCATGGCATCTACGGCCGGCGCATGTACGAGACCTGGTACAAGATGACGCAAATGCTGCTGACCGGATTTCCGCTGCAGAAGGTGCTCACGCACCAGCTCCATATCGACGATTTCCAGCGTGGATTCGATCTGATGGAAGCGGGCGTGTGCGGCAAAGTGGTCTGCTCCTGGAACTGAAGGCGGGTTGCCTTCACCCCGGACAGCGCAAGATGCGGGTTGATCCGGGATCCGGTTCCTGCGCTCGTTCATCCGCAATTCCACGTTGATCTGGCAAACAGATCGCCTGATGCGCTTCAAATCCCTGCCCGCAGTTGTGCTCGTCGCATTCGCGGCAAGCAGCATGTCGGTTGCCGCCAAGCCGCCCGACGCGGACGCCTGCGTCCAGGACTGCGGTTACGAAGACGAGCCCGTACTCGACGCCGCGGCCCTCGTGCCGCCGGCCTTGCTGAGCGGGCCGAACTACCGCGTCGACCCAAAAGTGCCGGTGGGCGGCTACATGGCACGATTCAGGATCACAACGGCATACGGCCCGCTCAACGCCGACAGCATGCAGTTACTGCCGATCCGCATCGGCGAAATCCCGGCGATCGAGACCCTCAATCTCGCCAGTCGCAGCGGCGCGTTTGCGCATGCGCTGGCGATGCGCGGCAAGAAAACCGGCAACGCCATCGTCAACGTGTTCGCCCACCCGATCGACTCGATCGTCGGTTTGCCCGGCGGGGTCGCAAGATATTTCAAAACGCAGATCGACCTCTGGTCCGGCCGAGCGCAAAGCGCCAGCGACCGCTCCTCGCGCATCTTCGAGAACAAGGGCGATCCGTTCCGCGCACCGGACGGACCGATGACCGCCGGGCGCGATCTAGGTCATGTCCACGTCGAGCCACCGATCATGTCCACTGACAGCACAGTGAACCCAGAGCCCACGTACGCAAACGAGGCCAAGGGAACGATTATTGGAAACCGGGTCGATGCGAGCACCGCAGGCGCGAATGCAACCGGCAAGGACATGCCCGATACGATCGAGCCCGATGCAGCCAGGCAGGACAACGCTGCGGCAGCGACCGGTCCTGACCCACCGGAGCAGAAAAAAAGTCATGCGTGGTACGCGCGCGCGGCCAGCGAAGTAGGCCGCGAGGCCAGGCGCTACCTCAAATACGGCCGCGCACGCAATGAAATCGCCAAGTATCTCAGCGTCGATCCGAACACATCGAATCCGTACATCGTCGAGCGCCTCGACTCGCTTGCCTGGGCCGCGACCTGGGGCAACTTCTCGGCGGGCGAAGCGCTCGCGCAGATCGCGGGCCCCGCCGCTGAAGTGATCACCAACAGCGGGCTGGTCAACCAGTATGTGTTGACCCATACACCCGAGCAGATCCGCGCGCGCAACGAAAAAAATCTGCAGACGCTGTGCAGCGATGAATTCGGCATCCGCCAGTTTTTGCGGCACGGCGGTTTCAACGACACGTTGCGCACCAACCTGGTGGACTCGCTGCTGAAGTTGAAACCGGCAAGCGGTTGCAACGAATTTCTCGATCTCGGCGCGACCACACGCGGTGAAGTCGAGGCCCGCTACCTCGTCGATGCACTGGCCTTGATCCTTCGGCATATGCCCAATCCGGTCGGCGGCAAACTCCTTGTTGCGGGTGCGGCCGTGGTCTACATCACGCCCGATGGAAAGCTGTGGTTACCAATGCCCGTCGACTACCTTAGCTGGAACATCGACATCGATCAGTTCTTCGAGCGTCCGGAATTCAGGCAGGCGCACAAGACCGTGTTGATCGGCGGCGAGGCCACGGCGCTGGCGCAGCGCAAGCTGCGCGAAATCGGCTGGAAGGTCGTACTGCGCGCGCCCTACGACGGTGCCCCGAGTTACGCGAAAAGCGAGTCAGGCTGATCTGCTCGGGCCGATCAAATCAGGGCCGATTTGATCCGGGCTGAACCGATGGCTCGGCCCAGGACTTCTCCAGCGCCTCGACGTCCCACATCATGTAGCCCGCGCCGAAAAGAAGGAATCGCCGGGTCGCGCGATGCAGGACTGGATCGGCGTTGGGATCGCGCTCGATCGCCTCAGCAGCCGCAGTGAACATCATCTGGTCGCGGTCCCGGCGATTTTCCTTGTCCGCGGTGAGTCGCTGGAACAGCGCGAGCTGATCTTCGGGCGTGAACTTGAGCACTTGCGTCGCGGCCTGCGCGCCGAGCGCATCGAGCACGGCCTCCCTGGTGGTCGGCGCCGGAACCGGCGCAGTGAAACGGATACGGCCGAATGTGTCCGCATATTCGCCGTGGTCGAGATGCCAGATCAGACGTTCGTCATCGGCCAGTGTCGCCTCGGCGGGCGCGCTCGCAAGCATGCGCGAAGTGCGCGTGAAGTCGTCGAGCATGTCGGTGCCGATCGAAGCCCAATCCTTGTTTACGTGGCGCAAGAGTTTCGGCAGCGCATCGCCCCACCACGGCAACGCCAGCAATGGCAGGATCGTGAGTATCCACATCACGATCGGCGACGGTTCGCTCACGAAAAACAGGCGCATGCCGATACGCCAGACGAAAAACCCGGGAATGGCGAGCAGTACGGCGAGGACCGCGAGGATTTGCCAACCGGACCAGAGCCCCTGGCGATCCTCGACATACTTCGCCGGCATCGGCTGATCCGGATGCCTGGGATCGTAGCGCAGTGGAAACGTCGGTATCACACTTGTCCAGCTCGCTACGGCCACATCGTAGGGCCGGTCGAATTGCTCCTT